>NZ_JADBTZ010000167.1:0-24256 GCF_020245885.1 Microcystis sp. M165S2
ACAAAACGGGGTTCCGACTAAAGTATTGCCGCTCGCGCAGGCTAGAGACTCTCTCCCCTGAAACCTATAATGGACAAGGTTTTCGCGTCACCTTTTCAGCAAGGGCATCTACATTATAAAAGATACCAAATGGATTCTATACAGCTTCATTTATTGTGGCTGGTGGATTTTTCTCGAAATATTTTTTGAGCGTTTCTCTTTGAGACTCTAATTCACTTTTAGGGCGATAGAAGTTGATTTCTTTTAATTTTTCTATTCCGCCCTCTTGATAATCTCGAAGATAAGTTAATAAGGTATTTGGCGAGATTCCTGCTAACTGACAAATTTTTGGGTGCGATATTTTTTGACTCTTTAACCAAAGAACTTCCATCTTAAGTTGAACCTGGGGATGGGGATGATGAAATCTTTCATAATACAGTGAGTTCTTTTCTTCTTCCGTGAATTCTAGGTTAATTATGTTTTCAATGAGTGCTTTGCTTCTAATTATGACCCTTAAACTATATTATTGTCTTTGAGTAAAAAATGCAAGTTATAGCCGTGCAAAGTATAACACCGCTACTCACACCACCTGTTCGGGGACTAGAAGGAATGGCCAACGCTTCAGCAAGGGCAATTGAACCCTCGCCAATTTTGTTGGATGGACCAACATCTGCATAAATCGCATTGACAATCTTGCCGTTTTTACCATTAAAAACCACGGCAAGATCCCCCAGTTTTGCCCCGGCACTGCCACCACTGGGGAGAACAATATAGGGTATCCGAGTAGAACCAACATAGCGACTGGGATCAGTTTTTGCCCTAGTTCCATCCTGTAAAGCTGTCATAGAGACAAAATAACCTTGATAGGGTCTAGAGGGTTGCTCATAAGCTCGATTAGGATTTTGAGGGTCAGGGACAAGAATATTCTTCCATCAAGACGTATTTGGATAACCGGCATTTTTCAGATCATCTAAGCCAATATTGTCTGGGTGATAAGCATTAGGCGCACCATCGGCATCAATACTCATTTTTGATTGATAGAAAAAAGCGGTTTGTCCTGAATTTGCCAAACAGAATGACCGCCAATTTCAAAGAGTTTCGTTCTTGGTTCACAGCTTATGGGAGACGCTTGAATTTCTAAAGTAATCTTTTCACTAGCAACAGAATGATTATCTTGATCAAATCCTCTCGCTTCAATTTGACGTTGGCCGTTGTCAGTAAAACGATAAGGGACTGACCAATTGCCATTAGAAACTAAGCTATTACCGAAGTGCCACTTACTTTAAACGGTCGGCCCATGGGCATTGTTAGAATACGGAACTAAAGATTCGACAGATTGAAACCACGATTTAAAGGATAAATACCCGGTGGCAACCAAAATCCTTCGGTATAGCCATTCTCCCATTGCATAAAAACATGATCGAAGAAATCGAGGTTTTCAGCATGAAGGTCTTTAATTTGCCATTTAGGCCCGTTTATTCCGGTTTCGTGTTTGCCCTGTTGATCATCCCAATAATTCTCTGGGTTGGGAAATTGAGTCCGTTTTGCTCCATCTTTGGTGATGTAATAAATGTGATCCGATTGATCCTGATTATTTCGAGGCCATCTTGCTCCTATTGCCCCACGAGGTGCTAGGTAATCTTTTTTCAAAAAGTAGAGAAAACCGAGACGACGCAGTTTTGTCTCAACGCCTGTAACTTGAACATTATCAATTAAACAGGGGTCTTGGAAAAGTGCTTTGACGGTGGCTAATCCTAACTTTTCAGCCAGATATTTCATCACACAGGAGACAGAATAAGCGCAGGGTGCAAGATGAATACCGTATTGATCTTTTTTTTGTTCAACTAATTCGTTTAGTTTGTTTCGACCTTCCTCCGTTGCTTCCATAAAGGTTTCTTTGGACTGAAGAATGGGCAGTATTCCTTGTTCAAATAGCTTGCATCCTTCTTCTTCACTTAACTTGTGATCGGTTGGCAGAGACTGGGTGTGTTGGAGTTTTTTGTAAGCATCTAAAACCAGACCGTTGTGAATAGTCTTAGTATAATCCATGAGGGGTGAAGGGTCTGCCACATGAATCAGAATGCTAGTTTCTTCTTTATTTTGATTGGTTTGAGTGTGAGCGATAGCGGTAATTTTGCGATCACCAGGATTCGTGAATCCTGAATAAGTAATCGACCAAGAACCATCCGTTTTAACCTGACCACTGCCCAAGGGATATTTGTCATCTGCTTTGAGTTCTACAGTGACTATTCCAGAATTTACTTTGCCTGTAAAAGTAACAGGTTTTAGACATTCAAAGCGAGCATGATTGGTAGGATTGATAATTTGTAGGGAAGTCATGGTATTTCTCCTATGGGATTGTTGAAAAATTTACTGTTAGACGAATTGATCGCCCAATGAAGGATTAAAAGCGATCGCTTCCAGATCGGTACGATAGATACCAACTTTATGAATTTCCTCTGGTAATCGTGGCCAGATGTGGACTTCACTCTCAAAAGTGCGCCAAAATTGCGGGGTAATTCGGAAGACTCGGTTATTAACAAGGGGAAGTCCTGCAAAATGTTCCTGCATTCTGGCATTAACGCGCCGATTTAAGACCTCAAAGACTTTTTTGACCGTAGCAGGATTATCATATCCGTCGTAATGCTTGAAAGTGATTCCTGTTTGATTTTTTAGCTGATTACAGAAGCTTTTAGGTTCTTCGGGTCGTTGAACTTCTTTATAGCCATTAGCAAAAACATCATGAGCAATTGCCTCTAGGTAAAGTTGTTTCTGAGCGACGGGATTTTGAGCATGGAAGAGAATCTTAGCCACCGCCAAAGTTGAGCCAACACAATTGCCAAATGTTCCCCAGCTACCAAAGGCCAATAAATCATCATAAGGTAACACAGAAGTGGCATTCCAAGCCCCATTAAAAAGTCGGCCATCAATGATAACTAATTTACGGCGTTGTTCAGGAGAATAGTTGTTGTACTCTGATAAAAAATGAGTATCTAATTCCGCTTGTTCCTGGTCGTCTTTCTGATAATCATCAATACTACCATTTTGACGACGAGTTAGGATAGCGACCTCGAAATCCCAATTAGTTTCTGATTCCTCTAAACCAACTGCTTGTAATTTTTCAGTCACAAGTTCTCGTGGTGGTCGTCGCCCGTCGTACCACATTTCAGTTTTCTCATTAGAGATGGGGACACGCACTTTAGTTTTAGGAAGAGTTTGAGCGATTCCCATTGCTACTAATTCATCTGCTCCCCAAGTAATTGGCTGTTTGAGATCCGAGAGATTATACTTATCCAGAAGATTGTATAATCTTGTTTGCATTGTTTCTCGCACATCTTTGGATGAATGTTTTTGAGAATCTCCCATCGCACAAACGACAGCTGAGATTTTTCGATTCATCGACTGTAATAGACGGATAGATTGTTCGAGTCTCCACAACTCTTTGTCGTGTCTTTCTTTTGCCCAATCTGGATAAGGAGTTGAATCCGGTTGAGGAGGACCGACACCAACAAAAGATTGGACAATAACCGCTTTTTGAAATTGAGAAATAGTGGGGAGATAATCTTCGGGATATTGTACCAATCGTTCTGCAATAATGAACGCTGTATCCTTGACCCGAAGCAGTGTAATCAGTTGTCTGACTAAAGAATCTGTTTGTCTTCTTGGACTAAGAACGTAAACAGGGCAAATCCGTTCAGAACGGTTGTCTTGTCCATTAGTGGGAATCCCCACTCCATCTCCATCTTGTTCTGTTGGTCGATGATACACCTTAAATTGAGACAGCTTAATATCTTGTAATATCTTGGCCATAGGGTCATTACTTTTAATTTCGACATGGGGAATATAAGCGAACCATTTCGCCATCTCATTAACAGGGGTTGTTAATTCTAATTCCCAGTGGTTATTGGCTGCAGATTTGTAATCATTAATCTCAAGTTCATCTCCTGCTGTCAAGGAAAATTTTTGAGTAAGATCAGTAATCTGACTGCTATCTAGGGTAGATTGTTTGATAACAGTATTGACTAGAGCTTTCAGTTTTTGGGTAGTCATCATCGATTCTCCTTTTTTCAATATGAGAGGATTATCTAGTTTTAAAGCTGGCAAAATTTGAGGACATAATCTAATGAGGAGGTGAGTAATTTTCAGAGAAACAGTCATTAAATTATGAAACACTTGATCAGGGGAAGCCTGATTTATGAAAATGTTATAACAACTTCCCCCTTATTCTTGTTGACAATTCTAGGTTAATGTGGTGTAAATTTCCTCCGATATTTCGGTATCTTTATCGTATTGAAAGTTAATTTCTTGGACTGTTTCTGTCATGGTGAACAGAACATCTTCAATCTCACGGATTAAGGTTTCTAGAGCCGTCTTTTGTGTTAATTCCTCAGCAATCACATGACCGAGAAGTGCCATGACTTTAATCGTCACAGGTAAGACATATTCATAGGTATCTTTAAATCCCGTCATTAATTCCTGATCAAATCGTTCTTCATCCCAGTGAGAATAAATGGTGCCAGGACCATAATCGGTTTCAACAAACATATATTGTAGTTCGGGAATCTTCTTGATCGATTCTGGTTTAAAAGCACCCGTATTTTGATGAAATAAATTCATCCATTGATCCCAACCAAATCCTAATGTATGTCCAATTTCGTGAATAATTGTGCCAGCAGCATCATAATTAGTAAACGTTCCAAGATACTTAGTATTAAACTCGATCTTGCCATAGACAGCATTGTACTCTTTGTAAGGTTTATAGGCTCTGGCAATCACAGAACCAGGACTATAAAATGTTCCTAGTCGGATCACAATATTGTGCTGAGGAATGACAAAACGATTCCAAAAGTTACAGGCCAATTTAGCCGATGCTTTCAGCTTCCCATTTTCATCGTTTAAAATTTGGTAAGTAATCATCGTGCTTCGGTTAATATTGGGGCGAAGGATATTGACATGGGGACTATAAGCAAACCATGTAACCGAACCATTCACAGGAGAAGATAAAACCAATTTCCAATGATTATGATCCACCCTGTCATACTGTTGAATCTCAAGTTTCGATCCAGCTAATAAAGTAAATTTTTGTCTTGGATCGGTTATTTGGGTACTATCAATGGGGTATTTTTTAATGACAGTATTTACCAATGCTTCGATGGCTTGAGTAGTCATAAACTGTTCTTCTCCATTGCCAATAAAATCATTTGATCGCACAATAGTATAAGGTTTATCGGGATAAAAGTTGTTGTTTTCATCCATCTCTCCCCGTACATAAGGAGGAATGGGTGCAACAGCTTCTATGTCACGATGAAAGGTCAGAGTTTCTAATTCAACCCATCCATGATTGCTATTTACTCCTTCAGGTTTAGAGATAGCTGTACCAAGCATTTCAGAGATGGGAAAAAAAGGTTTTTCTCCACCGATCATTCCTTTGACATAAGCACCTTTAGGGATGCGTGCTACCATGTCTCCATGAAGGCTTAAATCATCGAGTTCTAACCATCCCGGTATGCCTTGATTGGGATTGAGTTCTTCAGGAATTGATATCATAATTAAGTCCTCAAATAAGTGATCATAATTATTAAAACTAGGAGGGGATTAGATTGATTTTGCCCTACCTAACAAAAAGTTTAAGTTTCTTTGACTTCTGCGTATTCGTCAAAGACAAAATGAACATCTCGATCGCCTTGACTTTTATCTGGCCATTTCAGCCAATAGTGTCGTTCTTCACGGCGAAAATCTAATACAGGATATTCTCCCAAATCGATATCTATCAAAGTTTCTGGCGGTAAGTCAGATGACTGTAAAGTAGAGGGTTTAAGAATGGTTTTTTGGGTAACTTTTAAGATACCGGGTTGAGATTCTGATGTATCTTGAGCATCCCCAATTAAACCGACTTTAATCGCATCTGCCATTTTTTCAGCATCAAAGAGATTCATATCCGCCTGAGAATCAACAAAACAACATTCAATTAAAATGGCTGGCATTGAGGTATGTTTAAGGACAAAGAATTGAGCATTTTTGACTCCTCGGTTTTTAAAGCCAAGCTTAATGATTTCAGTGAGAACCGATTGAGCTATCGCTTTCCCTGTATTACTGATTGCAAAAATCTCCGTTCCAATTGGCTTATCTGTACGAAAAGCTTTCCCATCAGCTTTATTAAAGTGAATAGAAACAAAAGTATCCACTTGATTGGCATTAGCTTTATTGACTCGTTTTTGCAGAGACTCTGTGTGGCTTGCTGCTTGACTCGGTGTACAATTAATAACGCTGTGACCTGCGGCGGATAATTTCTTGATCAACCTAGTTCCTACATCTTTCGCCAACTCATCTTCCTTTTTAAATCCAACTGCACCGGTATCTGAAGGGGGGCAATTGTGTCCGATATCAATGCCAAATTTCATGATTAGACTCCTGATTTTAATTAAACTGAATTAAATCAATCTTGTGATTTAGGAAGATGCCACTCGATAGCCCAATAGACGATATTTCGTACTTCCTAAAAATCCATCTTTAGGGTAGTGAGAAGATATAACAGAATTAGATTGATTGCCTCCAAAAACTTCCACTGTGTCAGTGTTTTCTCCTAAATAAAAGCCCACATGACCACCAATCGTACCGTTAGACATTCGGCGTTCAAAAACAACAACACAGCCATTTTGAGGGGTTGGCAGTGATTTTCCCCAAGTTAGCCAACTTTTCGCCCAAGCACTATCCGTTCCCGCATATCCCGCTTTTTCCATACACCAATTAACAAAGGCACTACACCAAGCTGTTTCGTCACTAGATGCGTCAGGTTCGGGTAAATTTGTACTTTTTAAATACTCGACAATTCGAGGATTAGCCTGTGATCCTGCAATTTCTCGAATGCCTTTTTCCCCTAAAGCAATGGTAAACCAGGGAAAATCTTCCAACTCTAAACCTAGTGGCTCTAGATATTTACGAGAAGCATATCCCTTTAAATTGCCGTTAATTTGTTGGATATTCAGCCAGTATGCTTCTGAATTATTATCTTGAATCTCAACAATTTCATCCCGTTTTAACGTACCGAGAATGGTAGAATTTTCTAAGGAAGGAATATCTCGAACATTTAACCCATTAGCCGTCACCCGATAACGTTTTTTCTCTGATTGAGTTGGTTCTAGAAACTTCATAGAAACCCAACCATTAAGATTCGGTAAAGTGACTTTCATCCAAGTTCTTTGATCTTGATCGGCTTGTTTAGGCGCATCAGGGATAACTTGATTTTTCTCTAGAGAACCGATAACTGTGGAACTGATTGAAGGTTCGCGACGAACATTCAAGCTCTGGGCTGTCACTCGATAAAATTTGACTTCATTTTCTTCTAGTTCAACCGGACCGATAGGAACACTTTGATCTTTAAGATACTCAAGAGTGAGTTTTGATGAGTTGTTTGTCCCTAGCCAAGCATGAACTTCTCGCGTCACGCCGCCTAAAAACTCTTGAGATCCAGGGCCGGTTTCATATCCTGCAACTACCACCACATAGCGGTTATTGGCACTAATTAAAAATTTAGTCCCTGGTTCTGGTTTTTCCTGACCACTTGCCCACATCATGGTCATCAACCACATTTCTTCTTCTACAGTTGGCTTAAGATTGCCTACAGATCCTTGACCGGGATGGCCTCCTTCAGAGGGAGTCCAAACTTTATGCCAAGAGCTTTGATACAAAGTGTTAAAATTAACATTTTCCTGATATTTTTGATAGAGCGTGAGGGATCTTCTCAAGTGTTCTTCAATTTTCTCTGTTTGTGAACTGGGAAAATTAGGGTTGGGGTTGTTAGGAAAATGATCTTGAACCGTCGCATAATGACTTTCTTCAACAAATTTTCCCGACAGGGGTAAAGTAACCGTTCTTTGCCAAGTTCCGCCTGGACTTCGATGACGGATCACTTTGGTTTCAACCTGATAACGAATTCTGGGAAGCGAAGACATGATGGTAATTCCTCCTAAATTTTTGATAATCCCTTAGTAGCCAGATAAATCCCTTATGGGGGCTGACTACTAGGATCGGTAGCAGTTTAAAGGCTAATTCGGAAGACACTTAAATCCGCATGATTAGCGTAATATTGCGCCCGTGCCAGGACATCAGAACCGTAGTCATTGCCTGTTGTCCCAATATCCATCCCTTCTTTTGTCTGGACATTACGAAGTCCTGAATTATAGGCAACTGCTGCGCCTTTAATGACGTAACGATCTTCCCAATTAGGATGTTTTTGTTGGACTTGTTGGAGGCAATTAGCAAAAATGCCCGTCGCTTGTTCAATGTGTTCTAAACTCTTAGGATCGGGTAATCCTTCAATGGAATGGGAGCGTTTGTCCACTTGCATAATGCCAAAACCATAACATTGACCTCCGTGGCAATCTCCCCATCCTTGAGCATTTAAAATATTGCCCCCGCGTGATTCTCGACTGGTAATAGCCGCCAATAAAGCCGCTGGAACACCGAATTTAGCCGCAGCAGTACAGAAACAATCGGCCATGGCTTTTACCCGTTGTAGGTCAGTTTGTGCCATTTTGTGGGAAGATTGCACCCCTGCTGACAGTCCATCCTGAGAAGCCGTCGCTGCGGACGCACCTATTGTCGGGGCTTGCATTAAGGCTTTATCCCAACGGCTGGCCGGTGGTGGATCGAGGTTAATATCAACGTAATGGGCGGCCACATAGCCTTGTTGATTGTTGTAATCAATTTTTAACCAATCTGTGCGCCCAAAGTCATATTCACTGCCAGAAACTTCTTCTAGTACTTTGAAGGTTGTTCCTGTGCTTAAGGTGAATAAAATGTTTGAATTGGTATTGGGTTGGCTTCTGACGTTAAGGGTACTCGATACCCGATGATTCACTCGTCCTTCAGCACTCTCAATTTCCAGGACTTGAGGAGGATTGTCCGCATCAAATTTATCAATGTAGTAGGCGGCGGCATATCCCGTTTGTCCCCCGTGTCGGATTTGATACCATTGGGTTTGATGATTAGGAGGATAAGGAGAACCTGTCACGCCTTGCAGAATGGTACAGGTAGCACCGGGGCTTAATTCAAAGAGAATGGAGGCGGTTGTGGATGCCTGACTGCGAACATTTAGGACAGTCTGTACATGATTATTAACTCGGCCTTTTGCCAGATTACTGGGTTCTTCGGGTTTCTCGGCGACATCAATATAAACTGCCGCCGCAAATCCTATTTTTTCGTCTTTGTAAATTTTGTACCATTGATTTTGGTCACGGGAATAGGTATCTCCTGTGACTTTTTCTAAGACAATACAAGTTTCCCCAAAGCGTAAGGTAAACTGCACAGGTGCGGATAATTTGGCATCATTTCTGACATTAAGACTCGTAGTAACTTGAGCATTAACTGTGCCGATATCGCCATCGGGTGGGGGTGTTTGTCCGACTAAAGGTGCATGATCTAAAATATCCGTGGGATCTAATAAGTCAGAGCGACGTTGATAAGGACGATTTCCGGCTTGTGTTAATGCACCATTTTGAGTTCCTTGATACATTTCTAAGTGCAACATTGAACTGCCAGAATGAAGACGACCAACATAGGCAATCACTTGACCTTTTGATACTCTTGCTCCCACTTGAATGCCACGAGGAAGCATCTGTCCAATTTCACAATAACGAACAATTATTCCGTTATCATGCTTCACTTCTATAGCATTCGTTCCCGAGAAAAAAGCATAGGGACCGACGATAACTTTCCCATCTGCCATTGCTAAAATTTCTGTTCCTTTTGGTGCGATTAAGTCACAACCTGCGTGTTTTCGACCACCGGGACGATCTGCACCGAATTGCCGTCCGCCGTCCTTATAGCTTAAACTGGGTCTTTGACGAAGTGGAAAGATAAAGTAAGACATAATTTCTATCCCTGAAATTACAAGTTTTAACAACAGACAAGGAGACTTAACTGAATGGCATTTATTCAGCCGCAGCCCCTAAGAAAATCTCACTGACACGGCCTTGATCAAAGGTAAAAATTAATCCTCCATAGATTGAACCTGCAATAAAAGTTTGATCAGGTATTGACATCTCTTGATCTTTTTCTTTGGCATAGGCAAGGCTAACCTCCTCTATTGAACTACCAATTTTTATGCCTCGTTTGGTTGGAAGTATTGAAGGGGAAACTAATTTAATAAAGGCAATATTTTGCTGTCCTTTTTCATTTTCTGATGCCATGCTGAGGGTAATACCTTGATTAGAATAATACCAATATTGATGATAAAGTGCATCTCCTCCCCAAAATTCTACTTGTCCTTTTTGTGTAGGATTTCCGAGTAATTGAATAACTTGTTGAGCAGAAAGATCAAGTTTTAGTTCCCCTAAGCTTTCCTCTCTCATCAAAGCAAAAGGATCGGATTCTAGGTTATCCGTTATCAATAAATTTTGTATGATTTTGACATAGCTTTCTTCGCTTAATTGAGATAGGAGATGGGGGCTATTAATGGGAAGAACAGCCAGACTTAAACTAACTGAAATAATACTTCTCATCAAGTTTTTCATAGCATCCATCCCCATTTAGTGTTTATGTAAGTAAAGTGAAAGCGACATTTTTGAGGCAGCGAAGTGCTAAACAGAGACTATTTCTTTCTTTCTCAAAGCACCAAGCTCTTTCTCAAGAATCATTTGAATTTCGCGAATAGCAGGTTCATAGGGTGGATTAATATTCAGGTCTGTCCAGCGATTTTTAACACTTTCATGTAAATTGCTAACATCCCCTTCAAACTGACGAGGTGCTGTTCCCGCTACATTAAATGGCCATTTTGACGTATTATCAAAAGGCGCACTACAATTGGGATGAACTTCATGTTGAATATAACTTTTATCTAAGGCCAAACCCAAGGCTTCGACTTGTTCCATCATCCACAATAAAGCTCCATCGGATAGGCCAGATTCTTTCTGAGAACCTCCACCAACACAACCATGACCCCCTGGAAACCAAACCTGAACCACTTGTTCTTTTTGTTGTCTGATGTGGGTAGAATGGGGACGGATTAGTGTTACATCAAATACTTTACGAATTTCATCAATGGCAACTGCATGAAACGCCTTTTCAATTGTAGGATTGATGGTCGAATCATAAAAGCGATAACGTTCGTTGAACTTTTCATCCAAGTGCAGAGAATGAACGATATCAGGGATACCTAAAGAAGCAACCGTATCCCAACAGCATAAGGCTTTAATGGGAACTCGTCGTCCATACTGATTACGGAAATCAATGGCATTTTTACCGTTAGGTGCGTTATTTGGGTCTTGTTTTTCTCGGTAAATTTCGTAGGCTTTGGGGATTTGTCGGATAAATTCTCGATACAACAAACCACAATTATAAATTAACCCAGCTAAACAGCGTACAGTGTAAGCTCCCCGACTAAACCCAAAGAGATAAATTTCATCTTCAGGTTGATAGTTTAAGCACAGAAAACGATAGGCATCCTCAATCTTATGATCCATGCCAATGCCTAAAGCACCTCCAGCAATTTTAATTAAAGTATCAGTTACCTCGGCATTAGATTGTTTTGTCCCAATCCCTTCGTCATAGTAGATGATTTGACGGATGGGGTTGCCCTTACTATCATCAAGTGGTGTGATAGCTTGCACCATTTTGACAACATTGGTAGGATAACCTTGTCCTAAATCTTGCCAAGTTCCATCACAACAAACAATAAGACGGCTTTTCATAGCGATGAACCTCCTAGGTTTCTTAAAACTCGCCAGTTTATGGAATATTTGAGGATTCTAGTGAATCATGACTCAAAATTATCGAGATTTTCCTTAAGGTAAAATTTCCGCAAGACTCAACCAAGACAAAGGAAGTTCTAACTCTGTTCGGAAGTGATATATAGCGGTTCTCGCATCTGCGAGGCACACTTTAACCTTTGTTGATTAAGCTTTTCAGGATTGATAATGTACCTCTTGTGAACAGGAAACGCTATAGATGAGTTAGATAGCTGGCGTGACTAGGTAAAATTAGATGCGGTATTTATACTTACTACTTTAGATCGTCTATCAGAACTTGCTGCCCTAAAGACGGCAAATTAATACATTTCTTTAGATTTATGTATATAAGTTTACAGAATATTGTTGAGCTATTTATTAATAAAAAAAGTTGAGTTTGATTGCCAACCATCTTAATACCTAAGCTCGCCAACCTGAAGTTTAGCTGATTCTCGATCGCAATTTTAGCCCACCCTAGCACTGCGCTCTTTTCCTTGGGAGGATTTTTACCAAGAAAAATGATCTGTCTGCCTGAGAACAGGCTATAGTGATCATCAAACCCTCAGTGAAAAACTTCCCGTGTCTTCAGTATTCCGTCTTCGTCCCTATTTTTCCCCCGCTCTGCAGCGTCGAGTCATCAAAACTCTCGCGGCAAAAAAAAACCGTCAACTCTTGACATGGGCGGCAGCTTGTGCTAGTTTTTTGATCCTCTGGGCGTGGAATTGGCAGTTAGTTTTGGCCACTTTAACCGGGGTGGGGGCGATGATCGGAGTTTACCATCTCCAGGGTCAAAACTGGCGCTCGCTGTGGCTGTGGGGGCGTGCTTTTTTCAGTGCCGATAGCGGTAAGTTAACTTTAGCGGTAGTCTGTGGCGGTTTGGGCAGTTTAGCCACCTATCTCGCTCTGGCAATTTGGACTTATGCCGAAAATCGCTGGTTGGCCCTGGCCTCAATTTTGCAAGGATTTGGCACGGTTTTGACTTTAATCCTGCTAGGATGGCATTTTCTCGACCATCGCGGTCAAAATGAGTCAAAAAACTTTGATCGCTGGTTAGAAAAATTAACAGTCAATGATCCCTTAATGCGCTTAATGGCAGTCCGACGTTTAAGTGAAATGCAACTTTCCCCCAGTCGTCGAGAACAATGCCAAGAATACTTCCGTTATCTTCTCTCGCGAGAAACCGATACGCAAGTGCGATCGGCTTTACTCGATAATTTTGCCAGCAAAGAAGCAACCAAACCGCAACCTCTACAAATGCCGCTATCGGTGAGAAAATCCGTCCTCAAATCAGTGAACAGTAAACAGTAATCAGTGAACTGAAAACTCACATCTGATACTAAATCCGTTAAGTATAGGCTACTTATGAGGAGAGGCAAAAGGGAGAATAAATAATCAGTTTTTAATAACCGGATTTAGTATGATAACTGATAACTGATAACTGAATGCTACCCCACCATGAAGATAACTGCTATAGTTAAAGCTAAGACTAAATGCTGACTGCTAGAGGCTGAAGACGATATTTTTTTACACCAAAGTTAACTCGCGCTCCTCGATATTTTGGAACATCAGCGTACTCAGATAACGTTCCCCGAAACTAGGCTGAATCACCACAATTAATTTACCCTCATTTTCCGGTCGTTGGGCCAATTGAATCGCCGCACAAAGATTGGCACCGGAAGAAATCCCTGAAAGCAAACCTTCTTCTTTTGCCAGACGACGACCAAATTGAAAAGCTTCCTCATCACTGACAGTAATTACCTCATCAATCAGATCTGTGCGTAAAACTTCCGGAATAAAACCCGCACCGATACCTTGAATTTTATGGGGACCGGGATTACCACCAGAAATCACTGGACTATTGAAAGGTTCCACCGCGACTACTTGAAAACTAGGTTTACGGGGTTTAATTGCCTCAGCGACTCCCGTAATCGTGCCTCCAGTACCCACACCTGCAACAATAAAATCTACCTGTCCCTCCGTATCTTGCCAAATTTCCTCAGCAGTGGTGAGACGGTGAATTTCCGGGTTAGAAGGGTTGCGAAATTGTTGCAACATATAAGCGCTGGGGATACTATCAACGATTTCCTGAGCGCGTAAAATTGCCCCTTTCATACCTTGGGAACCGGGGGTAAGTTCTAGGGTAGCACCGTAGGCTTTTAACATCGCCCGGCGCTCTAAACTCATCGTTTCCGGCATAGTTAAAATTAAGCGATAACCCTTAGCTGCCGCAGTCATCGCTAGGGCAATTCCCGTATTGCCAGAAGTGGGTTCCACTAAAACCGTGGTTTCTGGATTGATTAAACCCGCTTTTTCGGCGCTATTAATCATGTGAGTGCCAATCCGGTCTTTGACGGAAGCAGCGGGATTCATCCCTTCTAATTTCATCACAATTCGGCCAAGACAGCCCTCCGCTTGGGGAATCCGATTCAATTGTACTAAAGGTGTGCGGCCAACCAATTCGGTAACATCGTGAGCGATACGCATGATATTTTCTCGGTCTAGGTGATTCGTGTGCTTAGTTATAGCGGTAAGCTCTGTGCTTTAGCGTTTGAGAATTTCCTCACTAGCCAAGGAGGCGCTATATAGCTCACTTATAGCAAAGGCCAGCCCTAGATCGGCAAAATTTCCGTTTTCCTTTGTTTCTTCACCCAGTCCGAGTTGATTCCCAGAAACAGGCAAAACTACTATGACCGAATAAGATTGCTTTTTTCCAAAAGCTTATACTTGTATTAAAATAACTATAGATTAAGTTACTAAAGTCAGAATTACGGTCATGACCATTCAATCTAATCTAGCTATATTGAAAGAACAACACATAGAAATTAAGGGCTATTTGATCGATAGGTTAAAAGCACGTCATCTAGAATGGATTGTAGAACATCTTGATGATCCTGTAGCGGCGGAATTGTTCCAGATTATCATACAAGAACGAAATGATAGAGCCAAAGTTAATTCAAATCAGTCGTTGCAAATATCCAGACACGAGGGCAAAATTGAACAGTTAGGAAAAAGTAATCAGAATTTATACAACGAGAATGTTGAGCTTAAACAAGAAGTCAGTTATTGGCAAGAAAAAGTTAATGAATTGCTACAAAAATTAGAGCAGTTACGTCAAGATTTATTAGACTTTGATCAATCTGAGATTTATCGTTTAGGTCAATGGTTAAAGGCTAGTCTATCTAAAACTGCCCGGGAACGTCAACAGGCTTTACTGGAAAAGGAATTAGTTCATAAAGACAGTTATAATCTAGCGGTGAGCGATCTAAAAAATACTATTCAGCAACAACAGGATGGGATTACACAAATAAAAGAGCGAGCAATCTCTACAGTTGAATCTCTGGAAAAAACTAATGATAAACTACGAAGACAACTGGGGGATATTAAAAAATATATTATTAATAACTATGGCGATAAAAAGTGGCAAGAAATCACTCGTTACTTTGCAGATGACCAGGAACTGAAGCAATGAATTTACTAAAAGAAATGAGCTATCGCCAATGGCAAAAAAGAAATAGTGAAGTATTTCATGGTCTTTCCCCAGAGCAACAAAGACAAGCGAGAAAAAAGGGCTATTATAATATCGGCTGGGGAAAGGTTAAAAGCTCTTGGGAGCTTCTTCAGGATTTTAAAAATAATACTTATAAAGTTGTCAGTTTATTTGAGCATGAATTAAATAAGGGAAGTCTTGTCAAAGCCATTGATTTAGCAATTATTGAGTCTGAAAATGCCAAAAAAATGTCTGAGGAAGGAAAACAAGAGTTAGAAAAAATCTCTAAAAATTTGCATGAAATAGCAGATAAAGCTTTGGCTAAATATCCTTTATTATGATTATTCTGTACTGCCATGACTAAAATATCAAAATCAAAGTTGTCTCAATTATATAGCTCCGATGAAATTGCAGAAATCTGGAATGCTAATCAACATCTAGCAGTTATCAAACATCCCCAAAAAGGATTAATTAGTCCGAATCAATATCGAACAATGGCCAAAGAAAAACCCTGTCCTTTTTGTGGCAAAAAGATGAAACATGGCGAAGAATTTAAAACTTCTTCTCAGTCAGAAGCGGTCAAAAGGGGTTACGAATATAATAATTCTCAAGGGGAAAAAGTTATTAATCAAATCAATCAGATATTTTTTCATCCCAATTATGTCACTATCGATCATATAATTAATAAAGCCCGCTGTCCCGAAAAAATGTTTGATTTTGACAACTTACAACTGGTCTGCTGGCAGTGTAACCAAGCAAAAAGTGATGATAATGCCTATGAACTTCGTCACACTTATGAGTATTTATCTAGCCTAGTCGATGAAACAGCACTTCGTTATCCTCTTCTTGAAAAGACCAATGACTTAGCAGAGTTTAACAAATTTTAATTTTAATAAACTTTAATTAAGTTTATAATCTGATTAAATAGCCTTCAACTCTAATCGAAAACTCATAGTAAAATTCCACTATAATTGAATTGAGCTAATCTGCGTCAAAATGAATAACTTGTTTGCTTTTGCCTTAGGTCTAAAAGAGACAATTTACACCTATCATTACGTCGCACTTTAGCAAAGGCGAATTTAAAGTCAGGCTAAATTTTTGTGAAATTTTCTTGACTATTATGACAAAAGATGCTAGTTTTTCAGATAATTATCAGTAGTTTTTGGTGAAATTATCACAAATTACTGGCAAGTTTAATTATTAAAAGAGGTTGAGCGCCCAGGGACAAATTCAAAACCTAGCTGCTAACAACCGAAAAAGTTGAGTTAGTATGAGGGGAGATACCCTCTGAGGAGTTGCACTAATTATATGGACATCAAATTAATCTTGTTGGCATTGACGGCCCTATTCACCGTCTCTTGTCTCTTTTTCGGCACCCGCAACGGTTTTTACGATAGCGATAACTACGATGGCAATGGTTCCGCTCACTAACCAGTCATCATGATCAGGGTTGCCATGGTTCAACGCTCTACTGCCGTCTGGGGGTCAAAATCCCTTTTATCCTGTTTACCTTTTGGTGTCGGTCACGCATCAGAAGGGGTTTGTCTCCTACTGAAAATCGGTCCCTATCGCATACTTTTAGATTGCGGTTTGGCCGATATGCAACCCCTGACCCAAAACAAAAAACCCCCCGTGGATCTGGTGTTCTGTAGTCATGCCCACAGCGATCACATCCGTGGGTTAATGGCTCTCCATCAGACCTATCCCCAATTGCCAGTTTATGCCAGTGAGGTGACAGTACAACTGCTGCCCCTACAATGGCCGGATGCTGCCGAGGAAATCGGCAGTTTCTGTCAGGGTTGGCCATGGCGATCGCCGATCGCTCTCTTTGATGATCTCACCGTCGAGATTTTTCCAGCTGGCCACCTCCCTGGGGCCGCCGTGGTTCTATTCACCTACAAAACCCCCAAACGCACCTATAAAGTCCTCTATACCGGCGATTTTTCCCTGTCTAATTTTCAACTGGTGGAAGGATTATCGATCGATCTGCTGCGGGGAGTATCCCCCGATGTGCTGATTATTGAAGGCAGTTACGGCACAGAACGCCATCCCCACCGACGACAGCAGGAAAAACAGTTGATGAATCGCATCTATCAGGCGATCGCTGAGGGGCAAAATGTTTTACTACCCGTCCCCGCTTTGGGATTGGGTCAGGAAATTTTAAAATTACTGCGGTCGCACCACCAATTCACAGGCCGCGACATTGATATCTGGGTTGGGGGCAAGATCGCTAAAGCTTGCGATGCTTACCTAGAAATTTTACCACAATTTCCCGCATCTGTCCAGAATTTTGCCAAACATCAGCCCTTATTTTGGGATGAGCGCATCTGTCCCCGGTTGCGAAGGTTGCCAGAAAAACCGACACCTCTAGGGGGAACCACTCCGATAATTCTACTAATCGATCGCCTAGAGGAGGTGAGTAAATATCTGCAAGGGGATAAACCTTGGTTAATGTTAGCTCCCCAACACCTGCACGATATCAACCTGGAGAATCCCCGATTAAAAGCGGCACAGCGTTCGCGATTAATTAGCCAAGAAACCTATCTACTGGCCGAACATAGCGATAGTCGCAACACCACCCAACTGATCCATAACCTGCGACCACAGCATATCATGTTCGTCCATGGCTCGCCCCTATATCTAGCGGATTTGACCAGTTTAGAAGAATTACAAAGCCGTTATCAACTCCATTCTCCGGCCGTGGGAACTCTGGTGGAATTGCCTATTGGCGATCGCTTTATGCAACCGACACCCCCGGCCCCCAGTTACTATGAGGGAGAATTAAATGAATCGGATTTGATCGTCACTATCACCTTACCAGAGCCGATCACCCGGGATCCCCGGTGGAGTAATTTCGCCGATACGGGACTGGTGGAAGCGCGCTGGCAAGGGGAAGAATTATTATTGCGGGGAGTCTCCCAACGGGAATTATTAAGCGAGAGTCCCAATCGCATCACCAAAGCTTTAGAGGAGATGGATTGCTGTCGTGTCTGTGTCCACTACAAAAGTCAGCGCTGTTGGAATCCCGCTTCTCCCCTCTACGGTTTTAAAGTGGTTGCCGAAGGCTATTGTCCCGTTTTTGAAGCCAATATATAGGGTTTGCTGAAAAAATCTGAAACTGGCTCTCAAAGGGGAAGTCCAGTCAAAACTTCTACTGTTTCTCCCGCTTGTATAGTAGTTTTACCCTGGGGAATTATGGCTAAAGCATTAGTACCCGCTAAATTAATTAAATTAGCCGAATTGTGTTGTCCGGAAGCGAGTTGAAATTGATAAACTCCCTCGATAATTTCTATTTTTCCCCAGAGATAAACTTCTCTTTGTCCCTTAGATTTGAGAGTATCGCGGGTGACAACTCGCAGAAATTTGTTCTGATATTCTGTCAATCCCGATAATTTTTTAATGGCCATTTGCACGAAGCGCCAACAGCAAACTAAAGCAGAGACGGGATTACCGGGGATACCAAAGTAAATACAACCGTTAGGAAAAGTAGCAAAGGTTAGGGGTTTACCCGGTTGAATAGCAACGCTGCCAATCAGAATTTTTCCCCCTAATTCCCCTAAAATTACCTCGATATAATCGTAATCTCCTACGGAAACACCGCCGGTGGAAAGGACGATAGCACTAGAATTAATTGCTTTTCTGATCGTTTCTCTGAGAAGATCGGGATTATCTTTGATTATACCTAAGGATCTGGGAATTGCCCCTAAACTGGCGACAAATGCGGTTAAAGCGTAGCGATTCGAGTCAATAATTTGACCTTTTTGGAGGGTTTCATCGGGATTAATTAATTCATCTCCCGTGGAGAAAATTGCCACTTGGGGACGGGAAAACACTGTTAATTCGGTAGCTTGTGCCGTGGCTAAAACCGCTATTTCTGGGGAATTAAGGGCAATACCAGCTTTTAATAAGGTATTTCCCGCTCGATAGAATGTGCCGCGTTGACGCACGAAAAGACCTATTTTTTCGGGAGGGATAAGAATCGCCACTCGCTCGCCTTTTTTGTCAGTATTTTCCTGCATAATAATCGTATCACTGCCGGCGGGTAACATTGCTCCTGTAAATATTCGGGCTGTTTCTCCGGGTTGAATAATTTTTTCGGGGACTTTGCCGGCGGGAATTTCGGCGATAATCTTTAAAGTAACGGGATTTTCTGGATTAGTGTCTTTGACATCTTCGTAGCGGACAGCATAGCCATCCATAGCAGAATTATCCCAATAGGGAAAGTCTAAATCACTGCTGATATCTTCGGCTAAAATGCGCCCAAAAGCTGCCTCTAGAGAAACTTTTTCTGTTTCTTGTCGGGGTTGAATTTGAGTTAAAATTATAGATTCTGCTTCTTTGACTGAGTACATGGATTTAAAAAAATGAACCGATTAGCTAGATTAAGGGTGGAAGATATACAAGCTTGGGTCGGGGAAGTGCATTTATCGGATCTGAAGGGTCAGACTCCCTATTATATACCGGTTTTGAACCAAGTTAATACCGAGGTTTTCGCTCTCCAGATTCACTGTCTTGAGGGGGAGATTTTGTCTTGGGGAGATGAAACTGTAACTTTTCCTTTGATGAGTGTGATTAAACCTTTTTTGTTATTATATCTTTTAACTCATTTAGGGGAAGATGCTGTTTTTCGTCGCGTGGGAAAAGAAGCTTCTAGTTATCCTTTTAATTCCTTAACTCAACTGCAAGAGGATCGCGGTTTTCCCCGTAATCCTATGATTAACAGTGGCGCGATCGCCTTGACGGATTTATTAGCAGGAGAAACGCCAGAATCTCGCTGTGAAAATTTGCTTTTATGGTTAAATGAAATGGGTAATTGTCAATTATTTCTCGATCACTCTGTGCTTGAGTCTGTTCACTCCTATCCTAAGGCACACAATCAAGCTTTAAGCTTAGAATTAGAAAAAAATGGTTATATTAGTCATCGTTATTTAGCCCTAGAAACCTACAATCGAATCTGTTGTTTATCTGGAAAAATTGCCGATCTTGCTAATTTAGGTAAGTTGATTTTAGCTGCTCCTTTTGGTGAAATTATTCTAGAAATTATGACTAATTGTGGACTCTACGAAGCTTCCCAACAATTCGCCCTTGAGGTGGGTTTTCCCACTAAATCGGGAGTCAGTGGGGCGTTATTATCAATTGTACCGGAACAGGGCGTTATTGCTTGTTATAGTCCGCTGTTAAATGAGCAAGGTAATTCAATTTTAGGACTTAATTTACTAACACATATAAGTCATTTTGTCAAGTAAATTTAATCTATGAAAATAAGCTTTAATTCCTCAAAAAAATACCGATACTTTTTCTGATTTTTCTTGCCAAGTACCGTGAAAACTGGGAGGGATAAAGTTGATTTTGTCAAGGATTGTTAAGATGCGCTTACCCTGATAATTCCAGTGATCAATTGGCTATCCTGATCATCTCTGGTGATTTTCCCGCAGCATAAATATCCCAAATTGTCCTATAAGCTTTTTCTAAATTGCGGGTAAAACGAAGGGTATCAAATAACGGATAAGTAAGACGATTTTGTGCTAGTTTCTGTTTAATTTCCTGCAATTTATCAGGAGATTTTGCTAAATTAATCGCTAAATTTTTATACTCCTCTAAATTCTTAGTAATTAATTCAGGTAGGCCAATAGCTGTCAGTAAACTAGCACCAACACGGGAAGGAAAAGTTGTACCTGGACAAGTTATAATCGGTAAACCTGCCCATAAAGCATCACTCCCAGTAGTATGAGCATTATAGTATAAAGTATCAAGAAATAAATCAGCTAGTTGATGTCGCGCCAAATGTTCCGGCTTAGGTTCGAGATGGGCAAAAATTAAGCGATCACCCTCAATTCCTCGCGCTTGTGCTTCCCGACGTAGATTTGCTTCAGCTTCAGCTACTCTCGAAAATAACCATAACACACTACCGGGAACATTAGCCAAAATTTGCATCCATACAGTGAATATTTGCGGCTCAATTTTATAGGTATGGTTGAAACAACAAAAGACAAAACCCGATTCAGGAAGACCATACTGGGAACGAGTAACAGGTTTAGATGATATAATTTGTTGATAATCATTAGCCTGATAACTATCCGGTAAAATTACTAATTTTTCAGTAAAATTATCAGCAGATTCCGGTGGGGTAACTATGGCATCACTAATAATATAGTCGATAAAATCTGCTCCCATTGTCCCCGGATAAACCAAATAATTAACTTGAATCGGTGCAGGTTTTAAAGCCAATATTTGCGTCCGCGCCTTATCAATATACCCCATCAAATCAACTAAAATATGCACCCCATCATTAAAAATCCGTTGTGCAGATTCCGTAATTGATAAAGTAGCAATATCATAAAAGCGATCGCAATCATTAGCAATGCGACGACGATATTCACTACCATCATCAGGACCATAGGAATAGGCAATTATTTCAAAGTTATTGCGATCATGTAAACCAAAGACACTTTGCATCAAATGACTGGTGGGATGGTTACGAAAATCATGGCATAAATAACCTATTTTTAATCGTCCAGATCGGGTGCGGGAATGGTTAAAGTTGAGGGATTTAGTCCCTAAGGCTAATTGTCTTTTAACCTCTTGAGCATAGTTACAAGCTACTTTCAACTGTTGACTAGCAGACCAAGGTTTATATAAGGCATCAAAGGGAGTTACTGCGGTAGATTTTCCCTCTTGTAACTGTTTTTCGGTTAATTGCCAAAGTTGGATTAAATCAGCTTCTCTTGTGTTCCAATTACAAGTCATTTCCTTCATAGAAAATAAGCAAGCAAAAGCCTCTAATGAATTAGGTTGAATGGCTAAAGCTTGCTTAAATACGCTCATAGCTGCTTCTACTTTGTCCTGTCTTCCTAAAGCTAAAGCCAAACTATTATAAGCTTTAATGTATTTAGGATTAAGCTTAATTGCTGCTTGAAAATAAGCGATCGCTTCTTCAGTCTTTCCCTGTAGTTGTAACACATTGCCTAAATTAAAGTGTGCTTCTGAATAATTAGGGTTTTTCCTGATTGCTTCTTGAAACTTGACCCCGGCATCCCCTAACTTATCCTGCATTTGTAAGACTAAACCTAAATTATTATCAGCAAAAGCATAGTTTTGATTGCCACAAATGGCTTTGTTAAAGCAAATAATCGCCTCGTCTAAATTTCCCTTGCTAACTGCTATTATTCCTAAATTATTGTGAGCTTCTGCATAATTAGGATTAATCAATAAAGCTTGCTTATAAGCCAAAATAGCTTGATTAATTTGTCCTAAACTATCCATGATCACCCCCAACTGATGCCAAGCAGGTGCATATTGGGGAGATTGATTAATTAATTGTTGATAGAGAGCGATCGCTTCTTCAAGCTTAACCTGTTTTTGCAAGGTGTATGCTTGCTGATAAAGGGTATCTGCTGGCGAAGTATCAAGCTGATTATTTGCTATATTTCCTCCAACTAAAGGAGAAATAGGATCGAGAGTAATAATTTTACTGATGTCATCATTTTGGAATCCTAAAGCTTGGGGACGTTTAACTCCTTCTAAGATTTGTATATCATAAAGTTCGGTAACTTCACCTTCTAAGCGTATCCAGTGAATAACTTCACCTGTTTTCAAATCAATAATTAGCAGACCACAGCGAGGTTCTGCTTCTTTAGCCATTAAATTATCATCTAAGATTAACCCCGAAAAAGTCTTATCTCCCCCACGACTTTTAGATAATCCAACAATGGCATAATTTCCGACAAATGCTAAACCACGCAGAAAACCAGGACAAAAAGTAACAGGCTCAAAAATGCCTTTGTCTTGATCAATATAACCAAAGTAACCCGTACCCGCATTTAATAACCATAACTTACCCTGATAAAATCGGGGAGAATGAGGCATAGATAAACCAGTAGCAATCACTTCATTAGACTGAATATCAATGACACAACCGCCAGTTTGTCTTCTATCTCTCCACCCATCCACCACATCTGATTGACTACAAGCGGTAACATAACGCGCCTTCCCATCTACCAAAGCTAAACCATTGAGATGACAACGATCTTCATTGACTAAAGCGGAAATAAACGATGGTTTCCATAGGGGAATACAACTATGGCGATCGCTGACTGTTGCCAGACAATTTAACATGGTACTGATAAATATAATTCTTTCAGATAGATTTTCTATTGCCAAATCGTGAATATCTAAATCCCCAGTAGTATAACTAATGCGGGGGATATAAAGTTTATCGTAACCATCATAAAGCTGTTCGGATAATAGCACATTATCTAGTTGCCAGATTTGATAGCGGGAACTAAGATAAATCCTTTCTGGGGTAGCATATAAACCCATGGCGCGGTCAAATATCCGCTCAAATCCCGACATCCCCCTTTGAGGGTTAACTCCTAAAAACATCAGTCGAGAACTTTGATAGGTAGTAAAAGCCAGACTAATCTGCTGAGACTCTAACCAATCAATGAAGTTACGGGAAGCAATTATTTCTACGGGGATAGATTGATTAGTATTGGGAGTTGATAGTTGTGTATTCATCGGTTGTCTAGTCCAAATCTACAGCAAATTTTATTTTATATATATCGTAGGGTATGAAGCGCGATAGCGTAACGCACCGATTTAATAATAGAGTTGGTGCGTTACGGCGGCTTGTTAATTTTGGTTTTTTGACGGAATTGATAGCTGCCTAACGGACAGAAAACGGGTTTCTAAATAGAAAGAAAACGGGTTTCTAAATAGTTTCTTGAAGAAACCCTTTTTCTAGGTGACTTAGAAGGAGAGCTTAGACACTTAAACAAAGAAATTACCCACCGGAATGTTCCCTAAAGCTGGTAAAGTGCCAGTAAATCCAGTGATATTTACTAATAAATCATTGCTGGATTGGAAGCCAGCCGTGCTATCATTAATAATTAGATAAGTTCCGGCTATTGCACCAGTTGTTACTTGCACTAAGGCAGCACTATTAACCCCTAATCCTTGATTACCTGTAATCGCTCCATTGGCATCAGTAAATACCTGATTGACTAAATTCTGTAAAGTGGTGACAGTGCTATTAGCAGCGCGACTGAAACTACTAGGCGCATTC
>NZ_JADBTZ010000168.1:0-12496 GCF_020245885.1 Microcystis sp. M165S2
AGGGCATACCGGAACCTTTGGGCTAGATCCAATAAACGCTTGGGGAGAGAATACCTCTACTTTTTCAGAAGCAATTCTGTCTAAGCAAGTAATCTCTGTGAACCAAGAATCCCCGTCTCTTTAGAGCGGGGAGTGTCAAATCGGTAAACGCTGAATATCTCGGTTAGAACCAATCACCACCATTGCTAAATCCTTGTGTAATCTTTCTTGGGGATTGGGGTTAATCTTGAATTTTTCCGCATTACCGACAGCGACAATATTTAACCCATAACGATTACGAATTTCTAACTCTGCTAGGGTTTTACCGTGAAAAGCTTCCGGGACTTTTAACTCGACAATACTATGTTCGGGATCGAGATCAAATCGTTCTAAAATTGATGGTCTAGTTAAACGGTGCGCTAACTCACAACCGGCATCGTATTCGGGAAAAACTACTAAATCTGCACCAACTTTTTTTAGTAATTTTCCATGGATTTCTGTGGAGGCTTTAGCGGCGACAAAATTAACCCCTGCTTCCTTACAATTGAGAGTAGTAATGATACTTTCTTCAACGTATTTACCAATAGCGACAATCACCGTATCAGTTTCAAAAATTCCCGCTTCTCGCAGGGCGTTAGGTTTGGTAGAATCAAGCTCGATCGCATTATCTACTATTCGATCAGATAACGCTTGTGCTACTAATCCTTCGTCAATATCTGTCGCTACCACTTGATAACCTTGTTTGCGTAAGGTTTCACAGACGGCGCGCCCAAATCTGCCTAATCCGATGACGGCAAATTGACGATTTTGGGGACGCATACTACTAAAAAATTTAATTGATTGCATAATTTTAAGTTAAACTGTTACGCATTTAAAATGCTAGTGTCAATGAGTAAGGAGACAGGAGAAACTGATAACTGATAACTGATAACTGATATTAATTATCCCACTAAAAGGTTTTCTTCGGGGTAATTAATCACTGTTGGTTTCGGATCGCCGATAATAGCCGCTATTAAAAGTATAACTCCTACCCGTCCCAGATACATCATAAAAACAATAATTAACTTAGAAATCGGCGATAAAGCGGCGGTTATACCCATAGATAAGCCGACAGTTCCAAAGGCAGAAACTACCTCAAAAAACAGTTGAATCATTTTAAAATCTGTCTCCACAAATGAGATAGCTAGGGTGGAGATAATAATCGCTATAACCGAACCAAAAACCACCGCCATTGACTTTAAAATTAACGGCATAGGAATGCGTCTTTGATAGAGAGTCACTTCTTCATGGCCTCTTAAAACCGAGCGAGTACAGTTATATAAAATCCTAAAAGTTGTGGTTTTAATACCTCCCCCTGTACCGCTAGGACTGGCTCCTATAAACATGAGAGCGATGGTAATTGATAAACCTTCTACGGAAATTTTCCCGATATCAATGGTATTAAATCCTGCTGTTCTCGATGTTACCGATTGGAACCAAGCAGCCAGCAATTTATCTTTAATTGATAAATTAGCCAAAGTGTCACCATTTCCCTGTTCAGTAAATAAAAAAGCCAATGTTCCCATCACTAATAAAAATATAGTTGTACTGATAGCAACTTTATAGTTAAGAGAAAAAACAAAGCCTTTTCTTTTATATCGAAAGCGGTGAATAGACCAAGTATAAAACTCGATAATTACTTGATAACCGATACCTCCAAAAATGATCAATCCTGTGATAGATAAGTTAATAATAATTGAGGATTGATAGGACATCAAGTTATCTTTAAACAAGCCAAAACCGGCATTATTCCAAGCACTAATACTATGGAATAAAGATAACCACACCGCATATCTAAAATCATACTTTTGGGCGAATACAGTTAACATAATCAAAGTTGCTGTTAACTCAAAAACTAGAGTAGTAGCAATCACTGATTTCATTAAACTTTGACTACCTTGTAGGAAAGGTCTATCAAAGGATTCTTGAATTGCTAACTTCTGTCTCAGGTCAAATTTTCGCCCAATTAATAACATTAAAAAAGTGGTAGTGGTCATATATCCCAGTCCACCCACTTGCACTAATAAAGCAATAAATAATTGACCCCAAAAAGAAAAATAAGTACCCGTATCTACTACTGCTAAACCGGTTACACAGACAGCAGAAGTGGAGGTGAAGAGGGCAACAATTGGGTCATTCCAAGTGCCGCTAGTGGTAGAAACAGGCAACATCAACAGGGAAGTTCCCGCTAAAATTACCGCAATAAATCCCAAGCAAATTGTCCGGGCAATCGTCATATAAATTCCTTAGTGAAAGTAGCTAAGAGAAGATTGTTGTTTGGCTAACACTTCTTGATAAACTAACTGTAAGTGATCGATATTTTTGCTGAGACTGTAAGATTCTAAAACTCTTTGACGGGCTTTTTGTCCTAAAATTGTTGTTAATTCGGGATGATCTCGTAATACGGGTAAGAGAGTTTTTAATTGGGTAATTAGTCCTTTAGTATCTAGAACTATTCCCGCACCTTTTAACACTTCCCCATCGGCCCCCACATCCGTAGCCATACAAGCAACACCGCAGGCCATCGCTTCCAAGAGGGAAATCGATAAACCTTCCACTAATGAGGGCAAAATAAAGCAGT
This sequence comes from Microcystis sp. M165S2, assembly GCF_020245885.1. NCBI lineage: Bacteria > Bacillati > Cyanobacteriota > Cyanophyceae > Chroococcales > Microcystaceae > Microcystis > Microcystis sp. M165S2. Next base: position 2,600 of record NZ_JADBTZ010000168.1, read on the forward strand.
CAACCCCGCGCAAAATTTCAATTCGTTTATTTTCATCGCCGATAAAACCTAACCAGATAATACCATCTTCTTCTCCATAAAAAGGTTTAAGGGAAGGAGTTAACGGACCATCACCAACAATGAGCAGTTTGCATCTATCACCTAAACTGGTTTTTTTCCAAGCTTTCAATAAAGATTCTACATTTTTCTCCGGCATGATCCGACCGAGATAAACAAATAAACAATCGGCATTATATTGAGCTTTAATATTCGAGGGACCTGGACAATACTTATTAACATCAACCCCATTGGGAATAATTGCTAATTTTTCTTCGGGAACCCCCAATTTAACTAAAAAATCCCGTTGAGAGGTGGAAAAAATAATTACTTTATCGTAATTAGCTAAAAAAGGAGCGTGTAGTTGGTAGGTTAATAATTGGGTACTAGAAATCAGATTGCGAATTTTACTATCAAAAGCCGGGTGAAAAGTCGCCACCAGAGGCAAATCTAAAGACTCACAAATTTCTGGTAGCAGAAAATCGAGGGGAGACAGGGGTAAGGACGCATGAACTAGATCGGGTTTCAGTTCCCTGAGTTTATCCTGTAGAACGCGACTCGATTTCAGGGTGGGAATAGTATAGACTTGGGAACTATAGAGACGTGGCAGGGTGATTTCGTCGTAAAAGTCAGGCCAATCGCCTACGGTGGGTTTTTCGGAAGAAAAATGCAGAAAACTGACTTGATAATCTCGATCAAGCAGAGAATTAGTCACTTCTCGCCCATAGGTAACGTTACCGCAAAAAGGAGATTTTTTTCCTAACCAGGCAATGTGCATTGAGATTCTCTTAAGAAAAAGTTAATTTAGCCAAATATTAGCTTACTAAATTAGCTGTAAAATTAAAAGCTAATAGAGTACCTAAGCAAAATTAATCACCCATCTAAGTCCTCAGCTAAAAATTGCCTTTTGCAAGAGTGCCTATCTCATAGTTAAAATTCTCGGCTTTTTACTCATTAGTCGAGGACTTGCGACGACGACAGCGTTCTGAACAGTATTTGACCTCATGCCAACAATTTTGCCACTTTTTGCGCCAAGTAAACGATAAACCGCAAACGGGACAAATTTTACTGGGAAGATCGGACTTCGAGGGCTGACGTGCCATGATTAAAATTAAAAAGTCAAAAACTGCGCCTTATCTATGAGTGTAGATGAAAATAATCAGAGTTCCCCGCTCGATCGCCTGAGAATTATTTTGGTTGAACCGGCCGGAGCCTTAAATGTGGGTTCCACTGCCAGAATTATGCGGAATATGGGCTTAAGTCGCTTAATTATCGTCAATGCTGCCTGTGATATCCTTGCAGAAGAAGCGCGACGCATGGCAGTACACGGGATTGAAGTCCTAGAAAACTGTTCACAGGTAGCCACCCTTGCGGAAGCTTTGCAGGGTTGTCATCGCATCATTGCCACCACCTCGAAACCCCGTCACCTGAATACTCCCCTCGAAACACCCCAGACTGCCTTACCCTGGTTACTCACCCCTAACCTGGAATCGGCCTTAATTTTCGGGCCAGAAGACCGGGGTTTAAGTAACAGCGAACTGAACCACGCCCAGCGTTTTGTCGGTATTCCCGCTAATCCTCAATATTCCTCCCTCAATCTCGCCCAAGCGGTGGCGGTTTGCTCCTACGAACTGTACCAAATGGCCACGGAAAATAGGCTCGAACCCCCGTTAGAAACGCCCCCTAATGCCACTTTTGAGGCTCTAGAAGGCTATTATCAGCACTTGGAGAGCTTTTTGCTCAAAATTGGCTATCTTTACCCCCACACCGCCGCCGCTAGGATGGAGAAATTCCGGCAATTTTATCATCGGGCCCGGCCCACGGTGGAGGAATTAGCCCTGCTGCGGGGCATTATCGGTCATATTGAAAGTATCGGGCAACTTTTTCTCGGTCTTGATAGTCTCAAGGGCAAGAAAAAAAATTCTCCTAGCGATCGATAATAAATCTGGATACCCTTGAGGAAAACCGTGACTCGTCAAGTAACTCGTCGTCCTACTAAAGTCCAATCTGGCCTTAATTCCCCTAGGTCCATGGACTCAAACAACAAAAAAAAGTCTTTACCGGTTAAAAAGGCAAAAAAACAGCGTAAAACTAACCTAATCGCTTCTTTTCTCCTTCAGGTTCTTCGCTTCTCTATCCTTGGTGTCGGTTTAGGTGCGATCGCTGGTACGGTTTTAACCGTGGTGGATCCGAGCAAATTACCCCTACATCCAAAACCCACCGCTACTAATTCCCCGACTCCCAAACCCGTCACCCCAAAACTGACCACGTTAGTTTTAAACGAAAATCTCAGCAGCCTTAACCAGAAATTACAAGCTTTAGCGGTCAAATATCCGAAATTACAGGCGGGAGCTTTATTTATTGACCTCGATAACGGTGCTTACGCTAATTTTCGCGGAGATACTATTTTTGCCGCCGCTAGTACGATTAAAATACCGATTCTGGTCGCCTTTTTTGAGGATGTGGACGCGGGGAAAATTCGTCTCGATGAAACCTTTGTGGCCACTAAGGATGTCATGGCCAGTGGGTCCGGGGATATGCAGTATTTAGGAGTGAATAAAACCTATACTGCCCTAGAAACCGCCACTAAAATGAACGTAATTAGCGATAATACCGCTACTAATATGTTAATTAAGCGGATGGGCGGCAAAGAGGCTCTTAATCGGCGTTTTCAAGCTTGGGGTTTGACCAGTACGGTAATTAATAACGCTTTACCCGACTTGGAAGGAACCAATACCACAAGTCCGAGAGATTTGGTGACAATCTTAGGAAAAGTTAATCAAGGGGAATTACTCAGTTTACGTTCCCGCGATCGTCTATTGAATATTATGCAGGAAACGCGCACTCGCACCCTCCTACCGCAAGGTATCGAGAAATCCGCCGATATTGCCCATAAAACCGGTGATATTGGCTCGATGTTAGCGGATGCGGGGATTATTGATATGCCCAACGGGAAACGCTATCTAGGAGCAGTGATGGTGAAACGTCCCCACAATGATAGCAACGCTAGGACTCTGATTCAACAAATATCGCGCACGGCCTACCAACACTTTAAATGGTATCAAACTCAACCCGCAGCCAAACCGCAACCGGTCGCCCAATCTTCTCCCTCTCCTAGTCCGGTCGTTATTCCTGGTCCGGGTAATTAGCCCCTAGGTTAAATTATTGGCTAAAAGACGGGCCAATTGTTCGGCATTTGCCCGGGGGGAAAGACGAGGAAGGATTTTTTCCCCCTTGGCCAGTTTTTGACAGAGGACGGGGATTTCGTACTGATAAGCGTTAAACCAATCCTCTCGACTGGTAATGTCCCTAATTTCTAACTGCCACTCCGGTTGACGGATTTTTTCTAGTTTCTCTAGCAACCCTTCGCAAAGATGACAGTCCGGTTTACTGTATAAAATTAGTTCTATGGTAGTCATAAATATTTATGTTCATTACCTCCACGATTAGTCTCTCATCAACAATTCTACAAACTCCCACACCCACACCGACTTTAAATAATAATTTAGTTAATTCGGGTACTCAAGATCTAGTCTATATCGGTGTGTTTCTTCTGGCAATTAGCCTAGTCATTGTTATTGGTATTTTCAGTAAAAAAATTGAATACGCTCTCATTTTTGCCGCCACTCTCACTGTTATTTTAATTGCTTTCTTCTGGTTTTTATAAGTCCTTCAACGAAGGGGATTGAGGTCATGGTATTCTGACTTCTCCAACCGACTCCTAACCCCACCAACAAACTTTTTCAGCACACCCTATATACAAGCAAAACGATCGGACTTATAATATAATTGTATTGATTGTGGCTTGTTGCTAGAATCACCCCAAATTGACTCAATGGGTTTATAAACGATGACAACCCTAGATATTGCTACCGATATTGTCTGTCCTCCCACCGATTTATGGAGTGATGAACCACCCGTGGAAAGTGATCTGCATTTACAACAAATTATTTTATTATTATCTTGTCTTGATTGGCTCTGGCAAGATAGAAACGATTACTATGTCTCGGGCAATTTGACCATATATTATAACGAAAGGCAACTGAAACAGCGAGATTTTTGTGGACCAGATTTTTTCTTGGTTTTAGATACGGAAAAACGTCCTAGAAAAAGTTGGGTTGTCTGGGGAGAAGGGGGTAAATATCCCAATGTAATCATCGAAATTCTCTCCGATTCCACCGCTAATGTGGACAGAAAAGCTAAAAAGGAACTATATCAGCATACTTTCCGGACTCCTGAATATTTTTGGTTTGATCCCAATACTTTAGAATGGCAAGGATTCACTTTAATCGAGGGACAATACCAACCGATTACCCCCAATGAAAACGGTTATTTATGGAGTAAGCAACTAGGATTATATTTAGGAATTTTTGCCAATAAATTGCGCTATTTCACCGAATCGGGCGAATTGGTTCCCACCCCTCAAGAGTCGGCCCGACAGGAAAGATTAGCCAAAGAACAGGAAAGATTAGCCAAAGAACAGGAAAGATTAGCCAAAGAAAGAGAACAACGACGGGCGGAAAAATTAGCCCAAAAGCTGCGAGAATTGGGCATTAATCCCGATGAAATTGCTTAAATATCCGGTTGGGTGTGTTAGGGCAGCCCAACTCACCCCGGCAGTCCAGCCATAAATACTTATGATTTCTCAGGGAATTATAACAATTATTAAATAATGTGTAGTTTTGTATACCGATGCCAAGAACTTAGCTACAATATCAAGTGGCGTAAGATATATAGAGATTAGCTTGTGAGTCGGCATCAAGACAGTCAAACTGACCGGAAACGAGAAGAAACACAGTTCACTCCTTACAGTGCAGAAGCGATCGCTCAACAATACCGTTACAAACCTTGGCAATTGTTCGGTCGCGCTTTCGTGATTATTTGGTCTTTAGGATTATTTCTCCTCAGTCTCCTCTGGGACAAATGGACAAAGCAAGAAGAAGCCAATAAATACCGGCGTGCCAGCGAACTTAGGCAAATTCTCACCCGTTTAGGTCCCACCTTCATCAAAGTCGGTCAAGCTCTCTCTACCCGTCCCGACCTCGTTCGCAGAGACTTTTTAGACGAATTAGTTAAACTGCAAGACCAACTTCCCCCCTTCGATAACGACATTGCTTTTGCCATTATCGAGACAGAATTGGGAATGTCCGTAGAAAAAGCCTATCGAGAAATATCCCCCACCCCGGTGGCTGCCGCTAGTTTAGGACAGGTTTACAAAGCGATACTCCCCACCGGTGAAGAAGTAGCCGTTAAAGTGCAAAGACCCGGGCTGCGGGCGCTTTTAAGCCTCGATTTATACCTAATGCGCTGGGCTGCCCAAAAATTCGGTCGTTTATTACCCCTCAATCTCGGCCACGACCTCACCCTGATTGTCGATGAATTCGGCACCAAACTCTTTGAGGAAATCGACTATCAAAACGAAGGTCGCAACGCTGAAAAATTCGCCACCAACTTCCAAAATAACCCCGAAGTTAAAGTTCCCAGTATCTACTGGCGTTATAGTGGTCGCCGCGTCCTTACCCTGGAATGGATTGATGGCTATAAACTCACCGATACCGAGAACATCAAAGCTTTAGGATTGGACCCCAATAATATCGTTAAAATCGGCGTAACCTCTGGATTACAGCAACTCCTCGAACACGGCTTTTTCCATGCTGACCCGCACCCGGGTAATCTTTTCGCCACCTTTGATGGTCGCATGGCCTATATCGATTTTGGCATGATGGACCAGTTAGAGGAGGAAACTAAAGAAACCCTCGCTAGTTGCGTCGTCGATTTAATTAACAAAGACTACGAAAACCTGGCCGCCAACTTTGTCAAACTGGGATTTTTAACCCCAGAAACGGATATAAAACCAATTATTCCGGCTCTAGAACGGGTTTTAGGCAATGCCATCGGTCAAAGGGTCGGTGACTTCAATTTCCGCACCATTACCGATGATTTCTCCGAATTGATGTACGAGTATCCCTTCCGGATTCCCGCCAAATTCGCCCTGATTATTCGTTCCCTCGTCACCCAAGAAGGGGCAGCCCTCACCCTCGATCCTAACTTCAAAATCGTCCAAGTGGCCTATCCCTACGTCGCTAAACGTCTCCTGACCGGGGAATCGCCGCAACTGCGCCGGCGTTTACTGGATGTCCTGTTCAAAGACGGTAAATTCCAGTGGCAACGCCTAGAAAACATGATTACAATGGCTCGCTCGGAAAGTAACTTCGATTTACTGCCCACCGCGCAATTAGGCATCACTTTTCTTCTCTCGGAAGAAGGTCGTTATCTGCGTCGTCAATTGCTATTAGCTTTAACGGAAGATGACCGTCTCCATACCGCCGAAGTACAACGTCTCTGGGGTTTAATCCAAGGAGAATTGCAACCGCGGCGACTCTTGGATGTGGCCATGAGCGCTTTTCGGGAATTATCTGCCCAAGGTGTGGCCGCTGTCCTTCCGGGAGAAACCAGTTCGCGTTAAAGTGTTTAAGGTCATCATCGGTTAATCACTTTTTCTATGGATTATTATTTTCTGCCCCAACCGCCCTATTTTCTAGTTTTTGCCGGTTTATTTATCGGTATTACCTGCGGGGCCGCTTTTGAAGCTAGTCTCAAGCAAGTGGTTAACAATTGGTATAAAAATAAGGGTTCAGACGATCAAAATCTTTTAAAATCCAGTTCCTTACAAATTCCTTTTATCGGTATTTGTGTAGGAATCTGTCTTTTCCTCGCCTCGGGATTAGATATATTTATTCTCAATGGTTGGGTTGCCTACGCTATCTCTCTCCCCATGACTATCTTTATCGGTGGTTTGGTTTGGAGTCAGTTAGGGGAATTATTAGGCCAATTACAGCGCGGCGGTTCTAAAGAAATTGACCTCGATTATCGGGGATAATTAGGAGACAGCCAACATTTAGGACTAAGAGAATAGGTGTTAGCAGATAGGAAAGATCAACTACCCCACAACTAACACCAAACCCTTATTTATACCCAATTTACCAGCTATTTTGTCCCGCGATTTTAGATGCAAAAACCTTTAGCATGGCATTGGCGATCTCTTCCTCTACATCAGCGCACTGGTTCTGAGGTTTTTGCCTGTTTATTCTCCCAAGATGCGATCGCTACTTTACTAGAAAGTCCCTATCCGGGTAATTCCCTCTCCCGTTACTCTCTTTGTGCTGGTTCCCCGCGTCAGTTTTGGACCCCCGCACTAGGGGAAATTTTGCCCTTTTTAAGCAGTTTACTCCCCCAAACCCGATCCGATGTTCTTCCCGATCATCTTCCCTTCCATGGCGGTTGGTTGGGGTGGTTAGGCTACGATTTAGCTTGGGAAATAGAAAAATTACCCAGCACGAAAGCTGATAATCTCCCTTTTCCCGTCGCTTATTGGTACGAACCGGACAGTTTTGCTGTTCTCGATCACCAAGCACAAATTCTCTGGTTAGCTGCCACTAAACCCGAAGATTTAGATAAATACGAACAATCTTTAAGCAATCACCCCGATTTTGAGTTGATCGATCCCCATCCCTCTCCCTTAATCTTTTATACTTCTCAACTCGACTACGAAAAAGCTGTTAAAAAAGCCTTAGATTATATCAGAAAAGGCGATATTTTTCAAGCAAATTTATCCCTAAGATTTCAAAGCACAACTAAGGCAAAAGGATGGCAAATTTATCGCAGTTTACAACAGATTAACCCTTCTCCTTTTGCCAGTTATTGGCGCACCCCTTGGGGCGAAATGATTAGTTGTTCTCCCGAAAGATTGGTGAAATTAGCAAGAGGAATAGCCAGCACTAGACCAATCGCTGGAACCCGTCCCCGGGGTAAAACTGAGGCACTCGATCGACAATTGGCCGAGGAACTATTAACTAATAAAAAAGAACGCGCCGAGCATATTATGCTAGTGGATCTAGAACGTAATGATCTGGGTAGAGTTTGTGAATGGGGATCGGTTGATGTTGATGAATTACTGACGATCGAGCGTTATAGTCACGTTATGCACTTGGTCAGTAATGTTCAAGGAAAATTAGATAAAAAGTATCATGCTATTGATTTAATTAAAGCTCTTTTCCCGGGGGGAACAATTACCGGTTGTCCGAAAGTTCGTTGTCTAGAAATTATCGAAGAATTGGAACCGGTGCGACGCAATTTATTCTATGGTTCCTGTGGCTATATTGACCTACGGGGTCATTTAGATTTGAATATTCTCATCCGTACCCTATTAATGACTGCTCAAGGGAATTTAAACACCGTTTGGGGACAAGTGGGAGCGGGAATAGTTGCCGATAGCGATCCCGAAAAAGAATGGTTAGAATCCCTTCATAAAGCTGAGGCACAATTAATCGCTTTACGTTCTTTTTAATTTTTGATTTCAACAAACTAACCTATTGTTGCATCTAAAACCGCTCTTTTTACTTTTTACTTTAAGTAGCTGGTTATAATTAAATTGAAGATGGATTTTGGGTTCGATCCCCCCGGCCCCCCTTAATAAGGGGGGTGCCGATAGGCGGGGGGATCTGAAAGTTTTTAACACCTACCTACTTATCTGCTATTTTGTAGGATAGCTTCCGATCTTGAACCCTATTCATGAATCAAATTTCTATCGCAGTTACTTTTTTTCTTAGTTTAGTCTTGACCTCCCTTCCCTTTTTACTTTTCGGGGCAGCCGTTTCCAGTTTTTTGCTGGTTTTCGTCAATAAACAGCGATTAGCGGCGATATTTCCCCGTAATCGACTGTTAGGAGCGATCGTTGGCAGTGCCATCGGATTAATCCTACCGGTCGGACAATACGGCACGATTCCCGTCGCTAGAAGATTCTTATTAGAGGGAGTACCCCCAGGGGTGGTGTTTAGCTTTCTCACCGCTGCACCTACCCTAAATATCGTCACTCTTTGGCTAACTTGGCAGACTTTCACCTATTCTAGTATTTTCTTCTATCGATCGCTTTCGGTCTGGTTAATGGCAATTGTTATCGGTACTCTCTTTAGTTTCTATCGGGAAAAACCCCGCACCGATAGCGAAATTCCCCTAGAATCAAGTTTAGTTCTTTCCGGTAGTTTTTTACCTGAGGAAGCAGCCGGTCAACCCCTACAAAGAGTCGGCAATCTTGTTTATGAGTATAAAACTAGAGATAGGCAAGCTTGGCCAATTTCTCTGCAGCTATTTCTCGATAACTTTATCGATGAAGCACTGGAATTAGGGGGATTATTAATTATTGGCTGTGCGATCGCTAGTGTCTTTCAGCTATTATTACCTCAGAGTCAATTAATTGCCTGGGGGAATACTCCCGTTACTCAAATTCTCGTGCAGTTGTTTTTTGGTTTCACCCTCGCTGTTAATGCCAGTCTTAGCACTTTTGTCCCCGGTTCTTTAATTACTAATCTCTCTGTGGGTTCCACTCTCGCTTTTTTACTGGTCGCTTCCCTCATTGATATTAAAGCTTTTATCCTCCTCCTATCAGCTTTCCGTCCTAAAATCGTCCTTTATTTCGGAATTTTATGCCTGTTAATGACTTTTTTAGTGGCTCTGATCCTCAGTTTTTATCTAGGTTGAATTCCTTCTGGGTCAGAAAAATTTTCTCTTGACAAAAGCGACTTGACATGATATTATATTCATAATGGAAAATCCGTGCGTATGCAGACGCTATTTTCCCATGGTCTTAACTATGATTGATGTGATTATGTGATTGACTATGATTGGTTCATTCAATCAATCTTCATCTCTAATCCACTAAGATTAGGCATTTACTTTTCAGAAACTCTTAACTAGCTCCCTAATCATAGTCCATCATTAATTTTTGCCGTCTAACTACGTTTTACTAAATCTGGATGTTGTCAAATTTTCTCTTGACAACATCCTCTTGACATGACATTATAT
>NZ_JADBTZ010000169.1:0-4411 GCF_020245885.1 Microcystis sp. M165S2
CGTTTTCGGTCAGCAAAAAAGGCTCAAACCATTACGGGACAAAGGGTTAACCTCGATTTATGATTTTCCTTGATATATCTGGGTTTCAGCGATTTTGGGCTTGGTCGAAGTAAATCCCAAGCGGGGATTGGAGTTGAGGCTAACACCCCACACCCTGCCACCACCGAAAAACTTTTTGCCGCAAACCCCAGCTACAGTCCCGCAATTGCCCCTCGCGCCATAGATGCGATCGCTTGTTCCGTGGCCCGGGGTAGATGATAATATTTACCCCCGGCTTTTAGGGCTAATTCTTTGGCAAAACCAGTGGAGACGAATTTTTTCTCCGTATCGATGACCAGCAGTTTAATGCCTAAAGAGCGAATTTTAGCGGCAATATCGAGCAGTTCTGCCTTAATATCCGGTTTTTCCCCCTCCGGAATCGGTTCGCCTAAAGATTTCGCCAAAGGAATATTACTTCTCCCGTCGGTAATCGCCACAATCACCACTTGACCGATATCCCCCGATAAACGGGCATTCATCCCCACATGAACCGCTTGGGTTAAACCGTGGGCTAAGGGGGAACCGCCGCCACAGGGCAGGGTTTCTAGACGTTTTTTCGCTAGGGTAATCGATTTGGTCGGCGGCAATAGTACATCTGCTCGCTCGCCCCGGAAAGGAATCAGCGCAATCTGGTCGCGATTTTCGTAAGCTTCCGTTAACAGACGCATAACCGCACCTTTGGCCGACTGCATCCGATTGAGCGCCATGGAACCGGAGGCATCGACGACAAAGACAATTAAAGAACCGGCCTTGCGGGCCAACCGTTTTGAGCGCAGATCCCCTTCTTCTATAATCACACGACGTTCGGGATTCCTTAAGCGACGGGCTTTTTGATAGGGGGCGGCCGCCCGGAGAGTGGCATCGACGGCGACTCTTTTCACCTTGCCCCGGGGTAACATCGGCTTAATATAACGTCCTCTATCTTCCGAGAAAATCAGGTTACGCGCCCCCGATTTCCCCTGACGCTGGGCCATCTGGGCGAAATACAGCACACTGGGATCCAGTAAAACCCCTTCCGGGTCGAAAACAAATTCTTCCGGCAGATTATCGGGCTGTTCCGGTTCTTTTTCTTCCTCTTTCTCCTCCTCTTTTTCTTCCTGTTCCTGCTGGTTTTCGTCTTGGGGCGGTTCCGGTGGTGGCGGTGGTGGCGGTGGTTGTTGTTGTTCCTGTTCGGGAGGTGGTGGCGTAATCAGCGATCGAGGTACAATAACTAATTCGACGGCTCTTTTTAAGTCATCGGCACTGACTAAATCCCGACCTTCTAAAGCAGCGGCGGCCTTGGCTACCCTCACGGCAAAAATCTCGGCGCGATGACCTTCCACCCTACCGCGCACCGCTTCCTCCACTAGATAACTAATTTGTTCGGGTTTAATTTTTACCTCTTTTAACCATTCCCTCGCCAAGATAATTTCGGTTTTTAGATCATCGATTTCTTGGGCATATTGGGCGATAAAAGCGGTGGGAGAAACAGCATACTCGATCGCCTGATTGACGGCGGTTACTCGTTGGTCTAAACTGAGGACACCATCGGCGGAAAGAGCAATGGCAATTCTATCTAATAAATGGGTTCGTAAATCCCCTTCTTCTGGGTTATAAGTAGCGATCAGGATTGGTTTACAGGGATGTTGAAAACTGATGCCTTCCCGTTCAATTTGGTTGCGCCCTTCGCTTAAAACTGTTAGTAATTGGTTAGCAATTTGGTCATCAAGTAGATTAATTTCATCGACGTAGAGAATTCCCCGATGGGCGCTGGCTAATAAACCGGGTTGAAAGACCGGTTCCCCCTGTTTCACCGATTCTTCCACATCGACGGAACCCAATAAACGATCCTCGGTCACTCCTAGGGGAATCTGCACAAAAGGGGCCCGGATAACTTCCGTGGGGACCTCTCCACTGCTATATTCTTCTTTAGTGCGATCGTTCCATTCGTCGGGATTATTGGGATCACAATTAAAGACATTACCTGCGATAATTTCGATCGGTGGCAGTAGGCAATGTATCGCTCGCGCCATGACTGATTTGGCGGTTCCCCGACGACCGGCAATTACCACACCCCCTAGAGCGGGATCCACGGCGGCTAAGAGTAGGGCTAATTTAATCGCTTCTTGGCCGACAACGGCAGTTAGGGGAAAATTGAGGGTCAGAGTGGGCATAGATCTAGATTCAGGCGGCCAAATTCTAGTGTAAAACAGAAGCTCACTGGTCTGGCACTTTTCCTCTTTTGATTCCCGAACTCAGATTTTAGCCGCATCTCGATGGATTTCTTCATCCCCGAACCGATCGACAAGTTGCCGGGTTAATCTAGGATTAGCTCCTGATAACGGCTGTAGAGAGGACAAAAATATGATAGCGACAATAATCGATCGCCTTACGGAAACCAACCCGCAAATTATGCGAGAATGGCAAGGAAGATTAACCCCGAAAAATATCTCGATCGCCTCGGTTATCTCCCTCGTTGGTCAATTATTAGTTTATTTGTACTATCAAAATCTCTTACCGGTAGGGACGGGATTTAGTCGTTACTGTACCGCTAATCCCCCCAATAACAACGACTATTATCCCTATAGTGGGCTTAAATACTGTATCCAAGACTTAAATGGTGAATGGATGATTATCTCCCGGTTATGGTGGTTAGATATCTTCACTTTTCTGAGTATTAGCGGTATTTTCGCTCTTTTAGTGGTGGGAACCTATCAATTAATCGCCGATCTTTCCGGGGAAGAACGCCGGGGTACACTTAATTTTATCCGTCTGAGTCCCCAACCCGCCAAAACGATTTTTATCGGCAAAATTTTCGGGGTTCCCATTCTCCTCTATCTCGTCTGTCTTCTCGCTTTACCCTTTCACTTGGGGGCGGGTTTATCAGCAGGTATTCCCTTATCCCTAATTTTAGCCTTCTACGGGGTTCTAATCGCTAGTTGTGCCTTTTTCTATCATGCAGCCCTTAGTTTCGCTTTAGCCACGCCATGGTTAGGGGGATTTCAACCCTGGTTAGGCAGCGCGACAGTCTTAATCTTTGTGTTTTATAGCACTATTTTTACTTTATCGGGCCATAGCTCCCGTACCCCCTTTGATTGGTTAATTCTCTTTAATCCTAGTTTTGTCCTTCCCTATCTAGTTAAATCTACCTTTCTCCCCCCCGATGCGGTACGCTATCTAGGAATCCCACAAGTCTTCGACCTTCGTTGGTACGGTCAATCTCTCTGGCAATCGGTTACAACGGGTATTAGTTTAATTTTGCTCAATTTTGCCCTCTGCACCTACGGGTTAACCAGAATTATCCAGCGTCGCTTCCATAATCCCCTCGCTACTCTTGTTAGTAAACCCCAAAGTTACTGGATGATGGGTTGTTTTAGCGCTATTAGCCTGGGTTTTGTCTTCCAAACTCTGGAAACGAGCTATATTTTCGATAATTTTGCGATTCTTAGCGTTTTTGTGGCGATTTTTGGCTTGTTAATCCTTTTTGCCCTCACTCCCCCTCGTCAAACTATCCAAGATTGGGCGCGCTATCGTCATCTGCAAGAAAAAACGGGCATTAGTCTGGGGAAAGCTGTAATCTTTGGCGAAAAAAGCCCTTCTACCCTAGCCATGGCTATTAACGTCGCCATTGCCATTTTATTCATCCTTCCCGCTATTTTTATCGCCCCTCTCCATCAATATAAACTAGCCACTGCAGCCGGGTTTCTCTTGGCAATGAACATGATTTTAGTCTATGCCGCTATCGCCCAATTATTGATGTTAGCCAGCACAAATAAGCGCGCTTTGCTGGCAGCCAGTAGCATCGGCATTTTGATTATTTTCCCTTTCCTCTGTTTCGCTGTCTTGCGAGTTAATCCCAGTCAATCTCCGCTTTTATGGTTTTTTACTTTTCTTCCCATTGCCGCTACTAAATACGCTACACTTCCCTCTTTCGCTTTGGCAATTTTCAGTCAGTGGTTGGGTTTAACCCTCCTCGGATGGCAAATTAATCGGCAATTAAATCGCCTTGGTGCCTCGGCAACTAAAGCGTTAATGCCGGGCTAAAAAATACCGACTCAAGGGGGAGATTAAATAATATCTCTGCCGACAATTTTCTCCCCTTGAGTGTCGGTTAAATTTTTTTTTCCAAAAAAGCTTGACAAAACCCCGCAACTTGACAGATAATTTCTTGTATAATGGGAATCCGTGCCTGCCTGCGACCCCCTCTTTTCAGGTCAAATAAAGCCCAAAAAAATTAACCCCAAAAAGTAGTCGGTGAACTGATAACTGATAACTGATAACTGATAACTGATAACTGATAACTGATAACTGATAACTGATAACTGATAACTGATAACTGATAACTGATAACTGATAACTGATAACTGATAACTGATAACTGATAACTGATAAC
>NZ_JADBTZ010000017.1:0-9115 GCF_020245885.1 Microcystis sp. M165S2
CCCCAAAAATCATCAGAAGGAAAAGCTGTCGGGATAGACGTTGGACTAAGCCATTTTGCTATTACATCAGATGAGACTAAACACGGGAATCCTCAATACTATCGTAAGTACGAACAGAGATTAGCGAGGAGACAAAAGAAATTAAGTCGCAAGCAAAAAGGCTCTAACAACCGAAATAAAGCTAGAGTTAAAGTGGCTAAAGTTCACTCTAAAATTGTTCGTTGTCGTGAAGATTTCCTCCACAAACTAAGTCGTAAATTAGTTGACGAAAACCAAGTCATAGTGGTAGAAAATCTGGCAGTCAGAAACATGGTCAAAAACCAGAAACTAGCAAAATCAATTAGTGATGCTGGTTGGGGTCAATTCTGTACTATGTTAAAATACAAGGCTGAATGGGAAGGAAAAATCTATATAGAAGTTGACAGATTTTTTCCTAGTTCCAAGACTTGTAGTAACTGCTTAAATCGTGTTGACAGTTTAAGCTTGGATATTCGTAGTTGGCAATGTCCTAAGTGTGGAGAAACCCACGATAGAGACATCAATGCCGCTAAGAATATTCGAGATGAAGGTTTACGAATTTTGGCGGTAGGGCATACCGCTACTGCTTCTGGAGGGAGAGTAAGACCAAGTAAAGGCACTGCTTTTGCAAGGCATCTCCCCGTGAACGAAGAATCCCTCGCATGAGTGCGATGGGAGTGTCAAACCAAAAGAAAACCGAGAGGGCTAGGAAAAAAGCCTGAAACTCCTCTGGATTTCCTCCTTTTTTCTGGCGGAATCTGGGTTTTAAGATGAATGGAATGTTAGGAAGTTCCCGAAAAAATTGGCAGTTAGGGTTTTTCCGTAGAGAATGAACAGTAACTGGTAATCAGTGACAAGAAACTATCTAAGTTTTCACCTAACACTGTCTCAGTGGTTGGACAAAAGTAAAGTTAACTATAGGGTAAGGAATGCCAAAAAGCCTAGACTTAAGATAAAATTATATCCAACCGGATGCAGTATAGGAGTTTACCAAATGTCTAACGAGACTGTTACTTATTCCCTAGAAGCTATTCTGACAAGGATTGAGGGGAAGATCGACAAAATCGATGAACGGTTAACCAAAGTGGAAATAGGAGTAGCCACTTTAACCGAAAAGGTTGAAAGCATCGACAATCGTCTCAGATCGGTAGAGGGAACCCAAAAAAATCAGGTCTGGACATTAATCATCCTTTTGGGAAGTGCCATTTTTACGGCCGCTTGGAAAGTATTTTTTTCAAGTAATATCTGATCTCTCTAATCCTCAACAAGACTAGAGTTAACCGCTCCTGAAAGAAAATTTTCTTAAAGCCTAGACTAAGATAAAATTATATCCAACCAGATGCAGTATAGGAGTTTATCAAATGTCTAACGAAACTGTTACTTATTCCCTAGAAGCTGTCCTCACAAGGATTGAGGGGAAGATTGACTCGCTTGAGAAGCGGGTTAACGAAAGATTTGACAAGGTAGAAGATCGGTTAACCAAAGTAGAAATAGGACTAACCGATATCAAGGGGGATATTAAAGTGTTAGACGAGAAAATCGAAGGCATCGACAATCGGCTCAGATCGGTAGAGGGAACCCAAAAAAATCAGGTCTGGACATTGATTATCCTTTTGGGGAGTGCCATTATTACGGCCGGTTGGAAAGTATTTTTTTCCAGTAATATCTGAGTTCTCCAATCCTCAACAAGACTAAAGTTAAACGAACCCCAAAAGATTAACCGCTCCTGAAAGAAAATTTTCTTAAAGCTAGACTTAAAATAAAATTATCCCCAACCAGATGCAGTATAGGAGTTTACCAAATGTCTAACGAAACTGTTACTTATTCCCTTGATGTCGTCCTTAAAGAAATTAAAGACAGTATCAAGGAAGTTAGTCAAAAATTCGATAAGATTGATGAGCGGTTAACCAAAGTAGAAATAGGAATAGCCGATCTCAAAGGGGATATCAAAGTGTTAGGCGAGAAAATCGAAGGCATCGACAATCGGCTCAGATCGGTAGAGGGAACCCAAAAAAATCAGGTCTGGACATTGATTATCCTTTTGGGAAGTGCCATTATTACGGCCGCTTGGAAAGTATTTTTTTCCAGTAATATCTGATCTCTCTAATCCTCAACAAGACTACAGTTAAACGAACCCAAAAAGATTAACCGCTCCTGAAAGAAAATTTTCTTAAAGCCTAGACTTAAGATAAAATTATCCCAAACCAGATGCAGTATAGGAGTTTACCAAATGTCTAACGAAACTGTTACTTATTCCCTAGAAGCTGTCCTCACAAGGATTGAGGGGAAGATTGACAAAATCGATGAACGGTTAACCAAAGTAGAAATAGGACTAACCGATATCAAGGGGGATATTAAAGTGTTAGACGAGAAAATCGAAGGCATCGACAATCGTCTCAGATCGGTAGAGGGAACCCAAAAAAATCAGGTCTGGACATTAATTATCCTTTTGGGGAGTGCCATTATTACGGCCGGTTGGAAAGTATTTTTTTCCAGTAATATCTGAGTTCTCTAATTCTCAACAAGACTACAGTTAACCGCTCCTGAAAAAAATTTTCTTAAAGCCTAGACTAAGATAAAATTATATCCAACCAGATGCAGTATAGGAGTTGACCCAATGTCTAACGAAACTGTTACTTATTCCCTTGATGTCGTCCTTAAAGAAATTAAAGACAGTATCAAGGAAGTTAGCCAGAAATTCGATAAGATTGATGGACGGTTTGATCGATTAGATAATCGCTTAACAAAACTTGAGATAGGACAAGCAGATATCAAAGGGGATATTAAAGTTTTAGACGAGAAAATCGAAGGCATCGACAATCGGCTAAAATCAGTGGAAGGAACCCAAAAAAATCAGGTCTGGACATTGATTATCCTTTTGGGAAGTGCCATTATTACGGCCGCTTGGAAAGTATTTTTTTCCAGTAATATCTGATCTTTATAATTCTCAACAAGACTACAGTTAACCCAACACAAAAGGATAAAAACTTGTGTCTGGTTGACCAGATTTTCTAATTGCTTACTTGCCAATACAAAAACGGCTAAAAATGCGATCGAGTACCGATTCAGTCACTTCTTCGCCGGTAATTTCTCCTAAAGCTTGAATGGCAGTACGCAGATCGATCGACCAAAAATCAAAAGGTAAATCTTGGTCAATTGTTTTTTTGACCTGTTCCAAAGCAATTTTCGCCCTAGTTAAAGCGGCCGCTTGTCGTTGATTAATGGCTAAATCCAAATTAGCCGCCTGTAGTTCTTGATTTTGGACAGCATTAATAATACTTTTTTCTAAGTCTTCAATACCCTGATTTTGGACGGCGGATAGCTTGACAACGCGCTCAATTTCTGCTGGGTAAATTACCGTTTCTGGATTAACCAAATCAATTTTATTAATCACTAAAATTAATCGGCGATCGCTGACAGAGCGATAAATTTCCGCGTCTTCCTCGGTCCATCCTGACTCTGCGGAGACGGTTAAGAGAACTAAATCAGCAGACCGGGCCGTTTGACGGGAACGTTCCACCCCAATTTGTTCGACTCGATCGCTGGCCGAGCGAATTCCTGCCGTATCGAGGACTTGTACGGGGATTCCCGCCACAACTAGCTGAGATTCGACAATATCGCGGGTAGTGCCGGGTAAATCGGTGACAATCGCTCGATCGCTCCGACTCCAAGCATTTAACAAACTGGATTTACCCACATTCGGCCGCCCCACGATCGCCACTTTCAGACCACTACGCAGCAATTCCCCGCGCTCGGCAGTGGCTAAAATTAAATTTACTTGACAAAAAACCTGTTCTATGCTATAAAGAATCACCTCGTGATCCAAGGGCGGTAAATCCTCTTCAAAGTCAATACGGGCCTCAATTTCAGCCAAAATATCGAGACAGGTGGCACGCAAATGGCGGATCGGTTGAGCGAGTTTCCCCTGTAAACCAGCGAGGGCAAATTGTGCCGCTTGGGGAGAACGCGCCCCAACGAGATCGACGACGCTTTCAGCTTGAGTTAGGTCAATTCTGCCGTTAAGAAAGGCACGCAGGCTAAATTCCCCCGCTTGTGCCAAACGGGCCCCATTTTCTAGACATAACTGTAACACCTGTTGTACGGGCATAATGCCGCCATGACAGTGAAATTCCACCACATCCTCGCGAGGGAAAGAGCGGGGTGCTAACATGAGCAACAGTAAAGCTTCATCGATAATTGCCTGACTTTGGGGATGCCGGATATAACCGTAGAGAAGACGATGACTTTGCCATTTTTGACGATTGCGGGTATGAAAAAGCTGACGAGCGATCGCCAATGCCTGACTACCGGATAAACGGACAATACCGATGCTACCCTGTTGCGGAACGATCGCCGTAGCGATGGCAGCGATCGTATCCCCTGTGTTTAACATCTCTTAATCACTCCTTGCTAAAATTGAACTCCGTATCAATTTTGTCAGCATTTATGCCCGAAAATATGCATTCACGGCCATTAAAAGCGAGAAAAAGCGGCAAATATTCGAGTAATCGCTTACTGCGATTTTTGCGCTATTGGTATATTCGCTTAATGCGATTACAAGGACATCCTAGGGAAATTGCCAGGGGTTTTGCCTTGGGAGTTTTTTCGGGATTTTTCCCGTGGATGGGCCTTCAAATCATCGTCGCTATCTTTTTAGCCACCCTATTTCGTGCCAACAAAATCGCAGCTGCTGCAGGTACTTATATCAGCAATCCCTTGACCGATCTGCCAATTTTCCTGTTTAACTATAAATTAGGAGAGTTTATTCTTGGTCAAAGCGGGCGATCGAATCTGGGCAACATTTTTCAAACTAATCAAAGCTTCACCGAAAAGTTAGCTAGTTCTGGCGGCCAATTTCTTTTGACCCTGTTTTTTGGTTGCTTACTATCAGCGACGGTATTTGCTACTATAACCTATTTTGTTAGCTATCGCCTAGTTCATCAACGGTATCACCGGCGACAAACAGGTAGAAAACGCTGATAAATTGTCACCGTTCAGGGGGGGACGAAATCCGGTAATCTAAGGGCCATGGATGAGAAGCACCAACGGTAATCCCATAATAAGTCTAAACTATGATTTGAATGATTGAATGAATACAATGATTGTGTTGTATTCAGCAAACCTTCATCAATGATCAATCATAGTCCATCCCATAGTCAAATTGATCGCAGTTAAGACGATGGATGTGACTGTCGCAGCATTTGTAAATTTTCCCGAATCGTTTGTGTATTAAGATGCTCTTGATTTAATGTATTGCTATACAATACTTTTGTCATTTAATCAGTAGGAAGCAGGTCTGAAATTATATTTAAAAAATCTCTCACTTTTGCAATGAAAGGAAGAACTTGTAATTCATCAAAATCTGCAAAGTCTGTATAATCTGCTTCGAGACGGTATTCAAACAATTCGTTATAAATTGCACCAAAGTCTTTTGAAATAATTTCACTACGGATGTAGTTTTTATTGAAGAGACTACGGACACCTGTATGTTTTGGAGATGAGAGATTATCATAAGCAAGTAAAGCCGTAACAGCATAAAAGCAACTATAGTATAGACGATTGATGCAACTATTCCATCTTGCACCATCAGCAAGAGAACAAGCATCTTGATAAGCTTCCTCTGCACGATTTAAACGATACCTAATTAGTTGATCGTGAGAGGAATTTTTACTCATAGCATAATAGCTTCTTTGTTAACTGATTGCCAGAAAGGAGTAGTTTGTAATAAGGGATGTTCCCATTGATTTTTGCTGCGAACAATGGTACAAATAACCTCTTCTGTTTCCCATTCGATTTCATAAATTTGACGACGGATTTGAGATGTGCGAGTAGGGTTGGTGATCCCATCAACTAATACTAATATATCCCAATCAGAGTCTGGTTGAGCATCATTCCGCGCCCGTGAACCATAAAGAAATATTTGCGCTTGTGGTTCGATCGCTTGTACTGCTTGTTTAATTTTATTGAGTAATAGTTGTTTTTCCATGATTTTTTATGACCTTTTTTGTACTGCAAAACAATATTAACAATATAATCCATCCCATAATCCCATAATAAGTCTAAACTGTGATTTGAATGATTAAATGAATACTATGATTGTGTTGTATTCAGCAAGTCTGTACCTTTTTGTAAATTGCAAAAAATACAGGCATAGCACAAATTATCAGCCGAAGTTGCTCCCCCGTGTTTAACACTAATGATATGATCCACCTGACAGCCAGATACCCTATCAGAAGCAGAAATTAAGCAATATTCACAGAGAAAATCGGCACGTTCAGCAACTAATTTTCGCAATTCTGCACTAATGTAAGGTCGAGCCATTTTAGTTGGCTCCATTGAGATATTGGTGAGCTTTTGCTTTTGCTAGGGTCATAATATGTTCTAGCATTAAATAAGCATCGAGTTCCTGTTTTTCATCTTGGGTAAGTTCATTATTTTTAGCGTTATAAATTAGGTCTTCTAGGCGATTTTGAGCGGTATCGGAAAGATGAAAGTTAATCACCGATTGGGGGGTGGTTCCCCCTGCGATTAGTTCAATAATTTCGTTATAGACTTTGATGGTTTGGGTTGCTGTATTCATGGGTTTATTCTGTTGGGTTTATTGGGTAGGGAAAAAGCAATTACAATTTAATGAACTGTAAAAGAATTGCTGTTTTTCTATCAGGTTTAAAAGTGGCGATCGCTGTTTAATTTATATTAGGAACACTATTAATTTGTCAACCAGATTTTCTGATCCTAAACTTATTTTTATCCACAATTACCGTTGAGCCAATAATTTCTTCTATATCTACGGTATTGATAAAATTTTCTAAAACCTGTCTAATTTCTACCGCTATCGCCTCAAAAGGAAATCGTAAAATAATCAGACCACAATGGGTATTGGGAGGATAATTTTTGATATTAGCCCATCCCAAATCACGGCTAATAATAATTCGCTGTTCTCGTTGAGCAAATCGAAATAGCTCAGGGTCTTTTGTGCCACTTAGTCCAGAGGTTTTTACATGAATAGCCTCATAACCTTTAGAATTTAGCAAGTTGCTTAAACTTAAGGGGCAGTCTTCATCAATTAAAAAGCGAATTTTCAACTGGGTTTCTCCATTGGATAAATGATTTCATTATTTAAAAGTTCAGAAAAATATGCTAAAGAAGCAAGAATTTGCTCTTGAGTAACTCCATATTCCTCCATGACTTCTTCATAGCTCATTCCTCCTGCCAGGGAACCAATAACAATGGCGATCGGGATTCGGGTTCCTGTTAAGATTGGTTTACCATGTTGAATTTCGTTATCTATGGTAATAGCATTATTTAATAAGTTGGTTGTCATTAATTTTCTCCGTTTAAGTTTGATTAAGAATAAACTGATTTAATTTCCTAAAAACTTGACATAATCCCATCAATCACAGTTAATACGATGGATGTTGCTGTTGTCGCATTTTTTGTAAATTTTTCCGAATCTTAACAGTAGCAGGATGATTCTCCCCTAATAGTCGTTTCCTTAATTCTAATGCTTGTAAATAGAGGGATTCTGCTTCTGCGTACCTTCCTTGGGATTGGTAGAGTTTTGCTAAATTATTAAGATTTTCAGTGATATTGGGATAGTTATCGCCTTCAAAAATTTCTGGACAGTATTTTTTTTGATTTGCCAGAAATTCCTGTGAGGTAACTTCAGTAAAATCTTGGTGGATAATATTGCGAAATTCTTGAGGATCTAGCATGGTTAATTTTCTCCTTCTATTTAATTAACTCTTCATACTCATCATGAGAACCAATCCAAAACCAGTAATAATCTTCACCTTTTTTCAATGCTAAAGCTCTATAATTCTCAGTTATTCGGACTGACCAGACATTTTTCCCTACTTTCTTGAAATGTAATGATCGATGGAAAACATTACTAATCCAGAGACGATAGGCTTTTTTTGCCTGTTGCTTAATGTAGGGAGGTAAGTTGGCATAACATTGCCAAAAATCAGGAGTTGTTAAGGATTTCATCTAAAGGCTTAACTTGATTGTTACTGATATCATTGTTGACTTTTTGTAATAGTCGATCGAGTTTCCCTGATTCGAGATCGTTTTTTATCTGTTTGTCCCAACTATCATCAAGATAGTCTTGTAACCAAGCTGATAATTGATGGATTTCTTCGTCAGGCAACTGGAGAATCGCGGATTCAATATCTTTGAGTGTAGTCATGATTGTTTGGTTGATTGAAGGTGATTGTATTATTTTATATTGTTGTATTATCGGATGGGTTAATAACCCATCCTACGGGAGCTATTATTTGAATGATTGAATGAATACTATGATTGTGTTGTATTCAACAAGTCTTCATCAATGATCAATTATAGTCCATCCCATAATCCCATAAATTACAGTTTAGACTCTTTACCTAATAAAGCGACGCACTAGCCACCGAGTGAGCATCCATAGCAAATAAAATGGCATCCATAGAATAACTATAGGAATAGCTATAATCCACTGCCACCAAGTTAAAGAAGTAAATTTTTGCTGTAGTCGCATTATTTGTAAATTATTACGACATTTTTTTGTATTCGGATGATTGTCTCCTAAGAGTCGTTTAGACAAATCTAATGCTTCTAGATAGAGAGGTTCTGCTTCTGGGTATCTGCCTTGGTATTGGTACAAGTATGCTAAATTGTTGAGGGAAAGTGCGACATGGGGATGATTGTCTCCTAAGAGTCGTTTATACAAATCTAATGCTTCTAGATAGAGAGGTTCTGCTTCTGGGTATCTGCCTTGGTATTGGTACAATGCTGCTAAATTGTTGAGGGATTGTGCCACATCCGGATGATTGTCTCCTAAGAGTTGTTTTCTCAAATCTAAAGCTTCTAGATGGAGAGGTTCTGCTTCTGGGTATCTGCCTTGGGAATCGTACAATGCTGCTAAATTGTTGAGGGATTGTGCGACATCCGGATGATTGTCTCCTAAGAGTCGTTTATACAAATCTAATGCTTCTAGATAGAGAGGTTCTGCTTCTGGGTATCTGCCTTGGGAATCGTACAATGCTGCTAAATTGTTGAGGGAATTTGCCACAAGGGGATGATTGTCTCCTAAGAGTTGTTTAGACAAATCTAATGCTTC
>NZ_JADBTZ010000170.1:0-2685 GCF_020245885.1 Microcystis sp. M165S2
CTCAAAATGGACGGGTCGAAAGTGTCAGACTTAAGCAATTAAGCGTTTTTCGCTATCTGCGTCAACCCCGTTCAGCGACCACCCTAAAAAAGTGGCGTGGTGAGGAATCGCCGTCCGTTTTACGGCGGCGAGGATGTCAACTACCGATTACGGATGCCGCCCCCCTATTGGTGGCCCACTCGCGAAAACTTTATCAAGCGGAAGGTTTAACGGCAGAACAACCGCGCCTATTCCGCTCTTGGGCGCAGATTGTTGAAGCCTTTCTCGCTCGGCAGGTGAACGTTATTCACGTTCTTTTTCCCACCTCGATCTGGATTCGTTACGGGCGCAATTTCCCCGCTAAAATCGTCGCTTGGAACCATACCAACGGCTCAGCCCTCACCGTCCTTCCCGATATTGAAAATCCCAGGGAATTGGGAGGTAAAACGATCGCGGTTCCTTTCTGGTATTCGATTCATAATTTGGTCTTGCAACAACTCTTACAACGTAACGGGCTGAAAATAGTTCGCAAAGCCAAGGACGCGCCGATAGCTCCTAACGAGGTTAATCTAGTGGTTCTCCCGCCCCCGGATATGGTATCAGCCCTCGCCAATAAGAGCATCGGTGGTTATATTGTTGCTGAACCTTTCAACGCGGCGGCGGAAAATCTAAAAACCGGTAGGGTTCTCCGTTTCACCGGCGATGTCTGGAAGAATCACGCCTGTTGCGTCGTCTTTGTTCACGAGGAGGATATTAGGCAACGGAAACAATGGACGCAGAAGGTGGTAAACGCCCTCGTTAAAGCCCAACTCTGGTCACGGGGCAATCGCTCCGAAGTGGCCCGGATTCTCTCTAAAGATGGTGGAAAATATACGCCTCACCCGCTGCCAGTATTGCAACGGGCGCTTACTTACTACGATCGCAATTTCTATAAAAAAGACGGGGCGATCCAGAATCCAGACTGGCAAGTCAACCGGATTGATTTCCAGCCCTATCCTTTCCCTTCCTATAGGTCGGAACTGGTACGCTTACTAAAAACCACTCAGGTAGAAGGAAATACGGATTTTCTCCAAAAACTGCAACCCCGACAGGTGGCGCGGGATCTCGTGGATGACTCTTTTGTCCGTAATGCCTTGCAACAGGTGGGCGGACCGAAAGCTTTCGGCTTACCGAATAATCTCTCCCGCATCGAGACGATCAAATTTTAAAGGTCTGAACCCATGAAGTCACAATCTTTGACCTCCCCGCCAATATCTTTACTACCCTTATGGGGTATGGGTTTTGGATTATTGCTCTGGTGGCTATTTACCAGTCCTCTATGGCACTCAAACCCGATTTTAAATGATTTTTCCCCTGAGCGATCTTTTGTCGCTTTATTACATCTTTTTGTTCGGGGGGAGATTATGCCCCATATCCTCACCAGTTGCCGCCGGGTTCTTGTGGGCTTGGCTCTCGCTAGTGCCATCGGTTTGCCCTTGGGGGTATTAATCGGGTTGTATCGCTCCCTTGAATCGGCTTTGTCGGCCGTATTTCAATTTCTCCGCATGATCTCGCCCCTTTCTTGGATGCCTTTAGCGGTGATGGTTTTGGGAATTGGTGATCTACCTGTGTATTTTTTGCTGACGGTGGCGGCTATCTGGCCGATCCTTCTCAATACGGCTGCCGGGGTTAACGCGGTTGATCGCTCTTGGTTGACTTTAGCCCGCAGTCTCTGTGCTACCCGAGGGGAAACGGTTTTCCAGATTATTCTGCCTGCGATCATTTCCCATCTCCTAACTGGTTTCCGTTTGGCTATAGGTATTATCTGGATCGTTCTTGTCCCGGCGGAAATGCTGGGGGTTAGTGCGGGTTTGGGTTATTATATTCTCGATACACGCGATCGACTTGCTTATTCAGAGTTGATGGCAGTGATTCTCGTTATTGGCGCGATTGGTTATCTGCTCGATTGGGGGTTGCGTCTGGCTCATCGCTCTTGGACGCATCAAGATTAGCCTATTGGTTCAACTATGTGGGAAGGGGGAAGTCTCGGCGCTTTTTTTAGTTGAAAGAGCGGGCCAGACGACTAACCCCGGTGTGTAATAACTGTTCCAAGCTTTGGCGATCGCTAATGGCTTGAAGATTGATCACAAAACAGGTTAAACCCAGTCCAAAGAGGATAAAAGTGGGGGCCATAACCACACCAATCATTAACCAAGTGGCGACGTGGAGAAACATGGTGACAGCGAACAACAAAGCTAGGGAAGCAATGGGGAAGATTTGACGGGTAGGACGACCGAAATAGAGAAAAAGAACTGTTAAAACGGTGGTTACTAAGTTAGCGGGTACTAAAAAGGCACAAATCGAGATGCAATAGTTGCGGGAAAATTCAGCGAGAGTATTAAAATCTATCATCGAAAATTTGGGACTGAAACCCCGTCGTAGAACGACGGCTTTACTGTTAAATATTAGCACATTTACGAAATATAGCGTTTCTCACATCTGTGTGGCACACTTTAACCTTTGCTGATTAAGTTTTTCAGGATTGAGAATGTACCTCTTGTTAACAGGAAACGCTATATATGCTAAAATGCGAGACATGGAAAAAGCCTATTGGTTTCGATTTTACCCCACACCAGAACAAGAGTCGCTATTGCGGCGCACTTTGGGCTGTGTAAGATTAGTTTACAATAAAGCTCTCCATGTCAGAACACAAGCATGGTACGAAAG
>NZ_JADBTZ010000171.1:0-10001 GCF_020245885.1 Microcystis sp. M165S2
AAGGCCGAATTTGAAGTCTTTTCTGAACGAAACCCCCTACTATCTGTGGTCAAGGTTCAGTTTTTAGCTTGGTTATCGCTTTTTCCATTTTAGCTTAAAGCCGTCCTCAAAGGACGGGGTTTTAACCCAAATTTTCGATAATCTTCGAGAGATTTCTCAATCTTCCGACTCATCCTTTCGTCCTGCCCAGAGTGCAACCAGAATAAACCAATGGATCCTATAAGAACGAGCATTCCATATGTTGCAGATTCTGATCCAGTTCTTTCGATACTAGGTAAAGAATTAAAATAGTCATGGTATTTACCATATAATCCTAAAGTACGATCCTCAAGAAAATTAAAATACTCTGACCCTGAATGGACATAAAAATCTGATTCTTTGTTTATTAGAGAAAAAGTAATAAAGCACCCCAAGAATGAAGCCGCTACCAGAATAATTAAAATAGTTCGCTTTATTTTGAGAGAACAAGTCTCCCACTTCTGGTATGCATTAACTACATCTATTAAACTTCTGAATTTTGAATCTTTTTCGTAGAGTTCTCCCACTCTAGGATAAACTTCTTTGTGACACAGTCCATATCTTAAATTAAGATTCCGAATAATCCGATATACATGAATAACAGGTGTTTGACCGTTGATTTTTGATACGGTTGTAAGAAATGTATTGAAGTTACCTTGGCTTTGTAAGTTGCCTGTCCCAATAGTCCCCTGCATTCCTCCCATACTGGAATTCTCAGAATTTTGCTCTAGTTTTGGCTCATTATTAGGGTTAGACATGACTTCATACTCAAAGTTTAGTTATAGTAAGGATCTAGCAAAAACCAAAGAAACCTTTAGCTAAACCTAACCAGCCCAGCAGTTTCCGAAATATAGGTTCAACTTTACCTAACAAGTTTGTCCCAGATTCAACCGCTTTACCAGCATCCTCAAAAACTTCGGCAACTCGTTTTAAGTTGCCCCCAACTAATTGTTTGTCAGTTTCTTCCTCTTCTACTTCATGAATGACTGATTCAAGACGGCTTTCTGCTTTCTTCTTAAAGCTTTCTGGCATTAATGAATCCCTAACAATTTCTTTAAGCTGATCAAGTAACTCACGAACCTCCTCCTTAGATAAACCTTGTGGCTGAGATGTTTGAGAATGCATAACCTGCTGGGTATTGTCTCCAATCGATGCTTGCATTCCACCAGACATACTGCCAGTATTTGATTGAGAAATTCCACCACTTTGGCTTGACATCAGAAGTCCTCTCTAAGATTTCTAGCTAACGGTTGCATTGAGCGGCTGCCAGTAAACTTGGCAATGCACCAGGCATTTGCGTCAGTCCGCTCCAATGCGATGGTTAGACCGCGCGCGCCACCAGACGAAATGTAACTATCTTCAGCAGGCTCTGTAGGCTCTGTTCTTCTACTTGGTAGTCTTATTTAGGAGTTAACCCCTGCAATCTCTGCCAAGGCATTGGCGTATTCTTGTAAATCTTCTCGCAATTTGTTTAGTTCCTTTCGCAAAGCTGGTTCTTCAGACCAAGCTTTTTCATGGGTGCTGGCACTTACTCCAGCCGCTTTAGTCACTTCCCATTCTTGTAGCATCGGATGCCACTTTGATAAAAACGGGCGTAGACCATTGTTTAATACTGCAATGGAAATACCGCCTACTGACTCTCGTGACGCTCCCACATCCGGACCGGCTTTTCTAAGAATTTCACGAGTTGAACCAAACAAGGTATAGAGAGAGTTTAGAGCCTCACGCATCAACCCTTCTTGTGTAGCCAAAGGCTGTACCGCAATGCGAGTAACCAGTTCAATATAGAGTTCCCAAGCTGCCTTCCTCTCAGTCTGGTCTGATTCCCATGAGGCGGAACCAATTCCAAAGGGGAGGCTAACAGTAACCTGCTTAAGTACGGCTGGATCTTTCTTAGGCATTTTCAAAAAGGTTTAAAACCTCATAGTTTTTTAGTTCGGTCAATTCAATTATCGCTCAAGCTTGTAATTAAAGCCTTACCCTCTATTTAGAAGATTCACGAAGAAACCGAATAAATGTTGAGAAATTATCCTGATTTGTGAAGTCGGCACGTAACTTGTCAGAGAGTAACAAGGGTATTCCATCACTGTTATTTGAACCATCGAGACTTAGCGGAATGACCCTTCTAGATGTATTTCCACTAAATTCTCTATAAAGAATAGCACCATACTCTGCTCGACACCAGTTAGAATTCATCAATTTTTCACTTAGACAGACAACAACAAACTTACTTTTTTGTAATCCTTCCTCAATCTTGTCTACTATACGATCACCAAAGACGATTTGCTCATGGTCAACCCAATATGAAATATTGGCCTTTTTAAAAGCCTCAATCACTTTTAATACTGTTTCCTTATCAGCGCTGGAATGTGAAAGAAATACACAAATTGGATGTGTTGGTTGCTCGCTCTCCTCATCTTCCTCCGGTAAAATTGGCTTCATTTTAATCTCCTCAATCTGAATTTTTTGTACTGTAACAGATGAACTGTAGAAGCGAACTACACCACAACTACCAGGAAATGGGAGTTCTGGTATAAGATAAGACATAGCATAAGTTTTGGTTTCCGTAACTACTTCTCCAATCATCTCACCGGAAAAGAACTGTAGAGAAACATGAAACTGACGATTGGGAATTGAAATGGAATGCTTTAAACCCACTAGCGATACAATCTTTCCATACTTGAATGCTGCAAGGCGAACGCTGTATAAATCGGGAGAAGTATCATCAGTTACGACGTAAAATGCAACAAATGATCGCATTTCATTTGCGCGACAAATTACTCCTGCACCATTAATAGGTCGATCTTCAGCAATACGGATGTATGCTGATACTCGTCCGTTCAGGAACGAACCAACATCTACATTGATTGCATAGGCACTTTGATAGGCACCTTCTCCTTCGCCATATCCGCTTAGGATTTTACCGATTGGAGACCATGATTTTTTATTAGGAAAAGTGTGCCAGTTGCTCATTTATCTTCTCGCGGATTTCCAAAAGCTCTTCTTGCAAATCTGGGAAACTATTTGCGAGACTATCTGCAAAAGATAAAGCTTCCCCAAGCACGTTTCTAGCAGCCCAATCGTCTATATCTCCTCTACTGTCCCATCCTTTTTTCCTCATTTCTCTGCCCTTAGACAGCTTACGGTACAACATGATTAGCCTATTTGCTTGATCTCCTCGTCCTAACCCTTGAGCAAGTTCAATCAACTGAGTGACCGTAGTGAGTGCCTCATTTTCTTCTATTTCCCTACGAAGCTGGGCAAGTTCCATTTCCTGTCGTTGACGACGTTGAATTTCAGCTTCATCCCCCCAAGACATTGCTGTAGCTCCAGCAAGTTTAGCTTCTAGTTCTTTCATTAGATTGGATTGACTTTGTAGCATTTGAAGCATTGTGGTTACATTTCCAGTATCCATTTGATTAGCCATCTCTTCATCAGAGGTGGCTGCCAGGTACTTTGTTACAACCATTTCTACACGAGGATTTTCAGGGCTTTGAACGTACTCTTGCATGGAGCCAAGAGTTAAACTAGTTTCGGTTGTTTGAACCACGTCTGTGCCATCTAACAAAGTCGCGCTAATGCTGAACTCGTTGCCATCAACTTTAGACGGATCTACCCGAAGTCTTAATGCAAAACAAAATTGGTCATTTGCCTTGATTGGTCGAATACGATAACGATCAGAGGTTTTTTGAAGACTGTTCAACTCTCGTGTAATCGAGACACCGGAAGGAAGGTTTACCTCTACTCTGGGACGTTCTAACAATACCGAAAGTGCCCCACTGAATTCTTCCTTGATAATATCTTCTATCCCAACTTCACCAATAAACCAAAAACGACCACCAGATTCATTTGCAAGAGTGGCAAGAATATCCTCTTGGAAATCAGTTCCTATTCCGATTGTAGATGTAGTAATTCCCATCTCATTTCTCGCTCGGCTTGATTCTTCGCCGAGGGTGCTTGGCTTTTGTTCGCCAGCATTGGCTTGACCGTCGGACAACAGGATAAGTCGATTAATATGCTTGTCGGTTGTATAAGTTTGCAACTCCAGAAGACCTAAGTACCAGCCTTTCGACAGATTAGTTTGCCCTCCTGAATTAAGAGCCATTATGCGCTCCTTAATTAAATTTGGAGGAGTTTGAGGATTTACGACAGTTAGAACATCGTCATCGAATGCGAGTACGGTCAGTCGATCACTTGAGTTGAGACTTTCGTATATATCTAAACAGCTTTTCTTGGCTTGCTCTAGCTTTTCACCTGCCATACTCCCACTGCGATCTATCACAATACAGAGATTGATCGCATAGTTGGTCGTTTGCGATCCAATAGTCTTGGTTGAATGAAGATCGATTGCTATATCAATATCAGAAATTTGGTCATTGCGAACAACAGGACGCTCAGCGATAACCTCAAGATTTAGCTGATCGGTTGACATCGTTTCCTCCAGTTTTTAGTTTTTTGACTACTGCTGATAAAAGCGCCAATTATAAATCGATAATTTTCCACTTCCGTAAACTCTCTAAAGGCTTTCTTGCTCAGGATTTAAGCGGTCTAACTATATAATATACGGAAACTTTCCTTATACTACGCTAAATACGCACTTTTTCAAGAATCTTTCCGTATATTACTCTCAAGTGGAGTGATCGCAAGAAGTTTTCCGTATAATATTACAATAAGCGTGTTATGCCGATTAGCGTACTCTGTTATGAACCCTCCCCTACCCCGAAAACTCCTAGACGTAGTGAGAGAGACGATCCGCCTTAGGCATTACTCCTACCGCACCAGCAATTCTCATTTTAAGGTTTCATGACATTAAAACCCTTGCACCTAGAGGGGTTAAAATTCTTTAACGAATCTCTAGGTCGCTGAAACAAGGCAAAATCGTTTCAAAATGAGAATTGCTGGGTTGCCAATTTCTTTTTTCTTTTGACTGATTACTGATAACTGATCAAGTCCCCCCACTCCCCTGAAGACAAAAAGGGTACGAAACTCGCACCCCACCGGATTTATCTTCATTTAACTTACTTTTTCTTTTTGCCTTTAGCGGGCGGATTATCCTGCGCTGCCGGTTCCGGGGCTTTTTCCTCCACTTGCGGGGCTGCTGCTACGGGTTCCGGGGCTTTTTGTCCCATTTGGGCGGCTACTTCAGCGGCGAAATCCGTTTCTTCTTTCTCGATCCCTTCACCTAGTACAAAGCGTTGGAAACGACGCACCTGAATATTTTCTCCTAAAGCAGCGATCGCTTGTTTGAGCAATTCGTCAATACTGATGTTCTGATCGCGGATAAAGGGTTGATCGAGCAGAGAAAGTTCTTTCAATCGTTTTTCAATGCGGCCGGCCACGATTTTTTCTTTGATATTATCGGGTTTATTGGCTAAATCGTCCCGTCCCATCTCAATTTCTTTTTCTTTGGCGGAGATTTCGGCGGGAATATCGGCCACTTTTACATATTCGACGTTAGGACAAGCGGCAATCTGCATCGCCACGTCATTAACCAATTTTTTGAACTCCTCGCGACGGGCCACAAAATCGGTTTCACAGTTCACTTCCACTAAAACACCGATGCGGCTGCCGGTGTGGATGTAACTGCCGATCATCCCTTCTGCCGCTACCCGACTAGCTTTTTTCTCGGCGGAAGTAATCCCTTTTTGACGCAACCATTCGATCGCTTTGGTTATATCCCCCGCGTTTTCCGTCAGCGCCCTCTTGCAATCCATCATGCCGGCGCCGGTCTTTTCCCTAAGTTCTTTAACCTGTTGTGCTGTAATTTCCGCCATAAAATTCCTAACCTACTGCTTATAATTGATCATGCCACGAGAGGGGCAGGTTTTACTGATCGATAGGTCCGGAAAGTTTCCCCCCGAACCTAGCCGCGATCAATAGCTAATTTTCCCTAGTTATCGTCGTCTCCACTGGCAAATTCGGCGGCGTATTGGGAATAATCACCTTCTTCCTCGTACTCGGTTTCATTATCGTAGTCTTCCTCGTATTCTTCCACCGCTGCTTGACCACCGCGACGACCTTCGATGATCGCATCGCTAATTTTGCCTAAAATCAGTTTAACTGAGCGAATTGCGTCATCGTTGGCGGGAATCGGCACATCTACCAGGTCAGGATCGCAGTTAGTATCCAAGAGGGAGATGATGGGAATGCCCAATTTTTGGCATTCTTGGATAGCGTTGTATTCCCGACGCTGATCGACTACGACGACTAAATCCGGCAGCCGGCGCATGGTTTTAATGCCACCGAGGTATTTTTCCAGTTTGCCCAATTCCCGACGCAGTACCGATGCTTCTTTTTTCGGTCGTTTATCGAGGGCGCCGCTATTTTCTAATTCTTCTAATTCTTTGAGTCTTTCTACCCGGCCGCGAATGGTTTCCCAGTTGGTTAACATTCCCCCTAACCAGCGTTGGTTAACGAAGTGGCTACCGCTGCGTAAAGCTTCCTGTTTAATGATTGCTGCCGCTTGCCGTTTCGTACCGATGAATAAAAAGCGTTTACCGCTATCGGCTTCTCCTCGGACAAATTCGTAAGCTTCTTCGATTAATTGGGCAGTTTGCACCAAATCAATTATATGAACCCCATTCCGGGCAGTGTAGATGTACTGAGACATTTTCGGGTTCCAACGGCGCGTTTGATGGCCAAAGTGAACCCCAGACTCTAGCAATTCTGCAAGAGAGACAACGGGCATATTTTTCTCCTTTTCGGGTTTATCCTCCATCTAGGGCTGGATTTCTAGATTCCTAGAAACACCCGATCGCCTAGATGTGCGATTTTTGACAACTTTTCTAGTCTAACACGAAAGGGCGCGATTACATACCCGTAAATATTGGGTGCTGAGGGCTTCCTACTGCAATTCCTCAAGTTTTTTCAAAACCGCTTCTGCATGGGCTTTTACCTTGACATTTGACCAAATATAGGCAATATTTCCCCAAGGGTCGATCAGGAAAGTGGAGCGTCTAATCCCCATATATTCCTTGCCCATAAATTTTTTTAATCCCCAGACTTGATAAATTTCCGCCAGTTGATGCTCGGTATCGCTCAATAATTGAATAGTTAAATTGTGTTTTTCAATAAAACGACAGTGGGACTTTTCTGAATCGGGACTAACTCCCAGAATTACCGCATTTAATTGCTGAAATTGCGGCGACAAAGCGGTGAAATCGATCGCTTCTGCGGTGCAGCCCGGAGTGTTATCTTTGGGATAAAAATATAAGACCAACCACTGACCGGCAAAATCTGCTAATTTGGCAAATTCGGGGGCTTTTTGTCCAACTTCTAGGGTCATTTTTAAGAGTGTAAAGGCAAGAGTAAGAAAGGAGCGAGGGAGAGGGAAAGCAATAGCCAGACTTGATAGTTAAATCTGGGAAGTTCGGGTTTTTCTGACTCGACTAAAGCATCGATTCTCTCTAATAAACGATTATTTAAAGAATTATCATTGAGAGCGACACAGCAACTATCGGAGAAATTTATTTCCGCTACTTGATTAACTTTTTCTGCCACTAAAAGCAGGGATTCAGCTAATAGTAAATAATCCACTTGTCCGGAAGCGTACTTATCAGCGCGCAATTCCCGCAAGAAGACTAATTCTAACCATAAATTTTCGCTATTGGGCAGCCAAGAAGACATCGATCGCAACCAACCTAACCAGAAAAACCAGAAAGTGTCATGATATTCTTGGTGAGCTTGTTCGTGGGCTAAAACTGCTTGTAAATGTTCTTGATCTAAGAGATTTAATAATCCTTGCGTCACAATTAATTGCGACTTCCAGAAGCCAACTCTGGCACTGTAGGGAAAATCTATCGCTAAAACTCTCGCCTTCTGAGCGGTGATTTTTTTGAGGGGATAACTGCTAAAATCCCGATGGGTTTGCCAAGTTTGATAGGAGAGTTTTATCAAACAAAATATAGCAAAAACTAGCCAAATTATGGCACTAAAGTAACTAATTAAACTGGAGTTATAACCCAACATTTGCCCACGATAGCCCATACAAACCACCGATATAACTGTCATTAACAGCAGCAAAGGAGGAAAGAGAAAGAAAAATAGCGTTGTCTGCCAACGACGCTGATAGCTGGGCAGAAACCAACGTAAACTAACCGCGATAGTTAATGCTAGTAATAACATTAAACTGTGCATTAGCGTTCTCCCCGTTGTTGACGAAGGGTATCTAAACGAGACGCAATCGCTTTTAATTGTTCGACACTAGCAGTATCGAGACTATCGGCAAAAGAAGCCACCACATCCGCATTACCAATAGCCAAAAAACGATGTAATTGTTCGTAGGCTTTAATTGCCTGTGCTTGTTCCTTAGAAACCATCGGTTTCCAGTAGAAAATCCGACCCTGTTTATAACAACTTAACCAGCCTTTATTAGTTAAACGACGCAGTACCGTAGTCACAGAAGTATAGGCCAGATCTCGTTCTGGATCCGCTAAAATGCGATCGTGGACATCCTTAACGCTAACGGGTTCCAATTCCCAGACAATATTGAGAATTTCCGCTTCTAGGGGGCCCAAGGATAACTGTTTTGGTTGATAGGTCGGCAATTGAGCCATAGTCACACAGAAATGAAGATTACTTTCCTGATCATAGCGGCGGATATCGATCGCCTGATAAAATAGCAACGATCTTTTATCTTGTCTTTATGTCCACTGAAAATAATTTAACCACGATTACGGGCGCTGATGCCATTGATGTGGCGATCGCTAATGGCATTGATTTTGATGGTTCCCCCATTCCCCCAGCAAAATTGGAACTTTATCACCGGGTAATGGGTTTGGAAGCAGGACGACAAAGAAGCGGGGTTTCTAACACGATGAGATCGCGAATTGTCCGCATCGGGGCCAAACATATCCCCCAAGAGGAATTAAATCAGCTGTTGTTAGCCGCCGATTTTGCTCCTCTCAAGGAAAAAGAAATCGCTTTTTACCTATAATGTCGGCTTTTCATCTCTCGGTTTCACCTCGGAGATGAAAGGTTCCGCCAGCATAGAACGGCACTTCGACACATTTCGACAGGCTCAATGTAAAGGCTCAATGTAAAGGCTCAGTGACACGAGCACGACTAAAAATAACTCTAATCTATAGTTGCCAATTTAATTTTAGTATGCTAGGATAGTTTGCGATCGTTGGGTCGATAACGCAAAATGTTTGTTTTGGAGTACAAGCTTAGAGGAAAACCATCTCAATATCAAGCCATTGATGAGGCTATTCGGACAGTACAGTTTGTTCGGAATAAATGTCTTAGATATTGGGAAGACAATAAAGGTGTAGGACAAAAGGATGTATATAAATATGTCACTCAATTAAGAAGTGAATATCCTTTTGTTCAAGACCTTAACTCTACAGCTTGTCCACAGGCGTGGCGTAGGACTTGGACTGCTATTCTTAGGTTCTATAACAATTGCAAGAACCAAATCGCTGGTAAAAAAGGATATCCTAAATACTCTAAACGTACTCATTCTGTTGAGTTTAAAAAGTCAGGTTGGAAACTTAATCGAAATTCTAAGAGAATAACTTTCACTGATGGAAAAAACATTGGGGAGTTAAAACTAATTGGTAGTCGAGACTTGTTTTATTTTCAAGAATGGCAAATTCAACGGATAAGAATAGTTAAAAGGGCTGATGGATATTATTGCCAGTTAATGCTAAAACTCGATGCTAGAGATATAACCCCACAATCAGAATCGACGGGTCATTGCGTAGGATTAGACATGGGACTAAAATATCTTTATGCTGACAGTAACGGGAATACAGTAGAGCCTCCTAAGTATTATCGAAAAGCAGAGAAGCGTCTTAATAAACTGAATAGAAGAAAGTCTAAAAAGTTTAGAAAGAACAAAAAGCAGTCTAATAACTACAAAAAAGCTAGTCAAAAGTACGCGCTTGGGACATTTAAAAGTAAGTAGGCAACGAGAAGAGTTTGCTAAAAAATTGGCACTCCGTTTAATTCAGTCAAACGACTTGATAGCTTATGAAGATTTA
>NZ_JADBTZ010000172.1:0-18235 GCF_020245885.1 Microcystis sp. M165S2
AGGCCGAATTTGAAGTCTTTTCTGAACGAAACCCCCTACTATCTGTGGTCAAGGTTCAGTTTTTAGCTTGGTTATCGCTTTTTCCATTGTAGCTTAAAGCCGTCCTCAAAGGACGGGGTTTTAACCCAAATTTTCGATAACAAGCTAAACCGCCATAACCACCATCATACGAGAGCCTAAATGACAATCCCATTAGCACCTCGCATCTCTGATACTTTACCCCCCATTACCTGGGAGAAATTGCCAGCGGATTTTGTCCTCCCTGATGAACCAGGGGAAGTGCCAGCAATTGTCATGGAATTCATCTCAGAAACGGAGGGAGGGGAGTATTCTATCAATCCCCACTATCCCTATGGCAAGTGGTATTTCTATGAGCGCATCTTACAAGTACCTGTCTATATTATTTTTCAAGCACAAACCGGAGAATTAGAAGTTTATCGCTTAGTAGCAGGGAAGTATGAGTTACAAAAAGCGGATGAGAATCATCGTTACTGGCTGGCAGAAATCGGTTTATTTCTAGGAGTATGGCAGGGGAAAAAAGCAGCAGTAACGGCTCATTGGTTGCGCTGGTGGGAGCAATCAGGTAATTTACTATTGTGGGGGAGTGAACGGATTGAACAGGAGCGAGAAAGAGTCAAACAAGCTGAACGGCGGGCCGAGGTAGAAAAAGCTAGGGCAGACAGATTGGCGGCGCAACTTAAGGCTATGGGAATTGAACTGGAGAATGAATGAATAATCGATACAACTGTAAAATTTAGCTGATTGTGTGCTATGGTGGCAACTGTTATGCGTCGAGAGGAAATATGCTGGGAAATTACTGGAGATTGCGTCGATAATAAATTGTAAGCAGTTATTAACAAAGGAGAAAAGCCAGCCATGACCAGAAACTCAGCCGGACAATCCAGATGGACAGATGAGATGCTAGATGAATTGGCAGACTCAGTTTCGGGAGTCAAAGACTCAGTTTCGGAATTGCGAGAATCAGTTTCGGAATTGCGAGAATCAGTTTCGGAAGTTAAAGATTCAGTAGAAGGGTTACAATTGACAGCACAAGCACTGTTACAAATCGCCGCACAGCAACAGCGAGAAAATGAAGCTCGGCAAGCAGAAATTGCCGAAACCAAGCAAAGACAGGAAGAGTCAGACAAGCGTTTTGAGGTTTTGCTGTCAGAAGTTCGCTATTTGATTCGGCAAATTAAGCCATAAAATCAATCATAAGCTTGATAAAATCAGCGGCGATTGCATCTATAATTACCTACAATTTAAGCAGCTATTGAAACTGAGAAGGGAGAAAAACAAGCCATGACAAAACGGGATGGGGAACGGACGAGATGGACAGATGAGATGCTAGATGAATTGGCAGACTCAGTTTCGGAATTGCGAGAATCGGTTTCGGAAGTCAAAGACTCGGTTTCGGAATTGCGAGAATCGGTTTCGGAATTGCGAGAATCGGTATCGGAAATCAAAGATTCAGTAGAAGGGGTAAGAATAACTGCACAAGCACTGTTACAAATAGCTGCTCAACAACAGCGAGAAAATGAAGCTCGGCAAGCAGAAATTGCCGAAATCAGGCAAAGACAGGAAGGGTCAGACAAGCGTTTTGAGGTTTTGCTCTCAGAGGTACGGTATCTGATTCGGCAAATTAAACCAGAAAATCAATCATAAGCTTGATAAAACCAGCGGCGATTGCGTCTCGACAATTTAACCTAACCTTTTGTGAAACTAATTTACAAAATAATTGATAGACTATCATGGAGCAAAAATTATTGTTGGCTAAATTGTTAAAAGGTCTCTCGAGTAGGATGTTTCGGCTATCGAAAAGGATCGAATATTATGGTGGCAAAGTGGAGAGCAGTGGTGGAAAATCTGAGTCCTGGATTGCGTAAAATTCTTGGCAATGTCGGTTGGCTATTTGCTGAACGACTCCTGACAATGATACTAGCTTTTTTTGTCGGAATTTGGGTAATTAGATACTTAGGATCAGAAAATTTCGGAAAATTGAGTTACACTACCAGTTTTGTCGCTCTTTTCAGCGTGATCGCTCAATTGGGGTTGAATGCCATCGTCATCCGCAATATCGTCCAAGAGGAAAAAGCGGCTCCAGAGATTTTGGGTACTGCTTTTGTGCTAAAGTTAATAGCTAGTTTATTGACAATTATTATAATTGGTATGGCCATCTGGACGTTTGATACCGATCCTAACGTTCGCTGGATGACCTTAATTATTGCCTTTAGCTTAATGTTCAGTGCTTTTGACGCGATCGAGTTTTGGTTTCAGTCACAGGTACTTTCAGGAGTCTTGGCTATTCTGAGAAGCGTCCAGTTAATTATGAGTTCCCTGATCAAACTTTCATTTATTGCCTTCAAGTTGCCGTTAATGGCTTTTGTTTGGTTAATTCTGGCAGAGCAGGTTGTCAAGGTGCTGGGAATGATCTGGGTTTACCTCAAGTACCACCAATCTATGTTACGATGGCGGTTCAATTGGTCAAAGGGATGGCAAATGCTGCAAGATTCATGGCCGCTGATTCTATCAGGTGTCATGGTAACGATTTACATGAAGATTGACCAAGTCATGTTGGGTAATATGGCAAATGCTCAAGCAGTGGGAAACTATGCGGCGGCGGTCAGGTTCTCAGAAATATGGTATTTTATCCCCATGGCCGTTTGTTCTTCTGTCTTTCCAGCAATTATTCGAGCAAAGCAGAGGAGTAGAGAGGAATATTATGCTAGACTACAACAACTGTACGATATAGTTGCTTGGATGGCACTGGCGATAGCGATTCCTATGACCTTTGTTTCAGTGCCTTTGTTGACAACTTTGCTCGGTAAGGAGTTTGCTGAAGCTGGTCAAATTCTAGCATGGCACATCTGGGCTGGTCCTTTCGTCTTTTTGGGCGTAGCTCGCAGCAACTGGTTAATGGCTGAAAACCTCACCCGCTTTAGTTTTTTAACGACTTCATTAGGAGCGATTGTCAATGTCTGGTTGAATTTTTTGCTTATTCCCCCCTACAGCGGTGTGGGAGCGGCAATAGCAACCGTTTTATCGTATGCGGTAGCTTCTCACATTAGTTGTTTACTTTATCCTCCTATGTTCAAATCTGGTTTGATGTTAACTAAAGCTTTGTTTATACCATTTCGTTTTGAGCAAAATCTGCTTTATTTTACTAAAATAAAGCAGATTTTACTATAGTTTAAAGTTCAAGCAATGATAAATAATATCATGAAACAAACAATAAGAAATTTTTTGGTATGGATTTTAGCAAGACCTTTTTTTTATGGATTCAATGTCAAGCTATATATATTGGCGCTGAATGCGTTAGGAATTTTGAATTACAAGACTAATAAAATAAGTGGTGAATATTCCTTTATTGTCAGACTTGCAAGGAAATTTGAGCCAGGTTCAGTCGTGCTTGATGTCGGGGCTAATGTAGGTGACTATTCTAACCTGCTCAAACAACTTAACTCAGAAATAATTATTTATGCGTTTGAGCCACATCCTAAAACTTTTAAAATACTTCAAGAAAATGCCAAAAACAATAAATATACTGCTTTGAATTTAGGTTGTGGTAAAAGTAAGTCAAAACTAGAACTATATGATTATGAAAATAAAGATGGTTCGTCTCATGCTTCTCTGTATAGAGGCGCTATTAACGAGCTTCGTCAGTGTAATTCAGTTTCACATATAGTTGATATTATCGATATAGATAGCTTTATTTCAGAACAGAATATACAAAAAGTAAGCCTGCTTAAAATTGACGTTGAGGGTAATGAGTACAGCGTCTTTGAAGGTTTGAAGGAAGCTCTTAAAAAAGGTATCATTGAGATTATCCATTTTGAGTTTAATGAAATGAACATTTTTAGCAGGACTTTCTTTAAGGATTTTTACGACTTGCTAGAAGATTATCAACTATTTAGGATGTTACCGAATCACCTTTTACCGTTAGATACATACAGCCCTATCTTTTGTGAAATATTTGCCTATCAAAATATAGTTGCTGTACATAAAAACTATAGATTAAATCTATAGACTGAGACTAACAATTATTTTTCGTTAAAACAATATCTAAAACAAGTATTAGATTATTATATGACTAATCTTCCAACACTTAATCTTGTCAAGAAGCTATCCTACCATAATAGCTCCTTGAAATATGTACTACTATTTCTCAGCTTAATTGTATGGATTATAATACCAATAATTGGTATTTTTCCACTTCTTCTTTTCATCCATTTTAACTTGAATAGCAAGAAAAATAAAATAAGTGTCCTAAACTTATCAATTTTAGTATTAATTGCTGTAACAACTGCGATTTTTACGTCATCCCAAAACATTATTTCTGATACTGCAGTTTATGTAACAAACTATGAAAACTTAGGGCGATATAGCCCATTTGAATTAGCTCATGGCAAAGGTGTTGAATTTATACTCCCTTTATTGAGCTATCCTATTTATATAATTTCTAATGGTTCTAAATACTCTTTTTTATTCTGTTGGTCTTTATTTATTAATTTGGCGACTATCTATATAGCTATTAAATTATCAAGAGAAAATTTTGCTTTGATTTTATTTTATACAATAGCAAATCCAACTTTCTTTATACAAATATTTTTAATGAGGCAATTTATTGCCAGTACTTTTGTGCTACTCGCTATAGTTAATCTAGAGAGTGAGATAGCTACCTGGGGATTTTATGTGATAAGTATTTTTACTCACTTTACTAGCATTATGTATTTGCCCATTATTATATGGGGAATAAAAGGGACTAATTGGATACGCAAATTATTTTCTATCTTTACGAATAATCTAGTTTTTAAAATTCTAGTTTTGTTTTTACTTATATCAGCTTTAGCGATCAGTATTCAATACGGTGCTTTATTGAAGTTTTTTGATCTCTTTAAAGGAACTGAAGCTTTATATGCAAAATCTCGTTACTGGGCTGCTGAAAACAAAGATACTGGCTTAGGAATTGGTCGTACAAGAATAGTTGAATTTTTAACTATTTTTTTGATCAATAGCTTTATGTTAAAAAAAAATCATCAATCTCCTAGAGATAAAAATAGAGATCTGATTATGTCTATAATCTTTACATATTTATTTTTAATGTGTCTGCTCACAAATAATGTTGGTGGATATTTTAGTTTAAGAATTGGTTTATTGTTGGTTGGTTTTTCTGGAATTTTCTACTATCAACTTCTCAATAAAAAATGGAAAATTCCAGGTCTAAAAAATATTTTTATTGCCATTAGCATTATTGCTGTATTTCTCAGGTTTTTCTATTTTCTTTATAATCAGGGAAAGGGAGAATTATATTATCTTAACGGTCAACCTTTTGAAAATTCTATATTGGAGTACATAAAATTAGCTTACGAAAGCTTTACCAACGACGTACAAATAGAAAGATTTCGTTAAAGATACACAAATAACTTTTCTGCTGTATCATTAGTTGATCGCTATCCTAAAAAAGTGTTTACTCAATCATCCTAAAGTTTTAGCTTCTAGGTCTTAATTCTACCATCATTTGCGCTTGAAAAAAGTGAAGATAAATGAAGTTGGACACAACCGCAATCGCCTTCGATATAATAGAATTAAAGATGTGGCCTGCGATCTAAAAGTCATGACACAAGAATATATTAAGGCGATTATCCGCCAATAAATGCCCGAAATTCTCCAAGATAGGGAAATGCGGGACTATTACGACAGTAGTGTTGATGCTTTGGGAGCGATATGGGGACCGCACTCGGAGGAATCTTTCTGGGATGCTCTGAAAGCAATTTTAGAATACTCTTTCGGAGTGCAGGTGATTATAGCGGTTCTCGCATCTGCGAGGCACACTTTAACCTTTGTTGATTAAGCTTTTCAGGATTGAGAATGTACCTCTTGTGAACAGGAAACGCTATAATGTTACTGAATAGGATGACGAAGGCAAAGTCTTTGGCAGGCCAGACCGGATAGAATTGGATTTGTTAATCAAAAATGGACTGTTAATAATTGGCGAAATCCAATCCTCCATGAGTAAATCAGATATGTACACTTTCGATAAAAAAGTACAATTTTATCAGCAGCGACACCAATAAGAATCCAACTGCAAGATAGTTATTTCACTGACGGTAGATTTCAAGGCGCAGGAAATAGCTAAAAATTTAGGAATAGAAGTTTATAGTTCTGTAAGAGATGGAGAAGTCAGTTAATAAAAGGAAGGTTAAGGAAGATAAATAGTACAAGGAAATTATCAGGCGATCGCTACTTGACAAAACGGACAAATATTTGTTAATATTAAGATTGTCGGAGTTATATCATTAATAAAACTGCGAGAAATGTCCACTATTTTATATGATTCTGATTTTGACTTGTGGATTGAGCAGACAATCCAACAATTAAAAGATCGTCAATTTGAACGACTAGACGTTGAACACTTAATTGAGGAATTACAAGACTTGGGCAAGTCAGAAAAAAGAGCCTTAGAAAGTAACTTAATGGTTTTGTTGGCTCATTTACTCAAGCTCAAGATACAAGGCGATAGGCCTGATATTATGACAGGCAGTTGCTATGATTCAATCAACGAACACCGGCAGCGAGTTCAAAAAAGCTTGCGAGATACTCCATCTCTCAATCCCTATCTGTCAAGAGCAGTTTCTTTAGTATATCCAGACGCTCGCCAGCTGGCAATTAGAGATGGAAAAAAAGCTAAATTTGGCGTTCGCATACCATTAGAAAATGACTATCCAATCACCTGTCCTTTTTCAATTGAGCAGCTCTTGGATGATGATTTCTACTTAAATGAGTCTTAGCCTAGAATTGTGATGTAACATATAGTAATCCCCTAAACCCTTGAGAACAAGCAGCTGAACAATGGGATTAAGCTCCTTACTCGTTCACGACTCATTTAGAATTGCTATAGTCAGTCAATTAAAGTAGTATTTGTCTGAAAGAGGGCAAAAAATCTAGTAAATCTAAATAACTAAACCCAAAATATAGGACAGAAATATGGAAACTCTGACGCTTAGTCAACCGATGCAGTTAACTGCATTACCCACGCAAGATGAACTTCCCTGCGATGATGGAGTACCCATGGAAACTCAAAGGCATAAATGGCAGATGGATATGTTAATAGACACTATATCCCCTTGGCTAGACCGACGAGAAGATGGTTATGCCAGTGGCAATATGTTCGTCTATTTCAGTACAGCACAACTGAAAAATCAAGACTTCAAAGGACCTGATTTTTTTGCCGTCTTAGGCGTGCCAAAAGGGGAGCGAAAAAGTTGGGTTACTTGGGAGGAGGGAAAAGCCCCCGAT
Organism: Microcystis sp. M165S2; assembly: GCF_020245885.1. Lineage (NCBI taxonomy): Bacteria > Bacillati > Cyanobacteriota > Cyanophyceae > Chroococcales > Microcystaceae > Microcystis > Microcystis sp. M165S2. The sequence goes on from NZ_JADBTZ010000172.1 coordinate 7,297, forward strand.
GTAGTGATTGAACTACTCTCAGAAAGTACTGCCCAAATAGACAAAACCGAGAAAAAACAGATTTATCAAGATAAGTTACGAGTCCCTGAATATTTCTGGTACGATCCTTTTAACCCTGAAGATTTTGCCGAATTTGTCTTAGTTGATGGTGTATATGAACCACGGCAACCCAACGAGAAAGGATGGCTAATCAGTGGTCGTTTGGGATTAGCTTTAGTTCGTTGGCAGGGAGAATATAGAGGGGTAACAACCGTCTGGATTCGCTGGGCAACTTTAGATGGAATATTGTTACCAACCGAGCGAGAGTCGGCTGAGGAAGCACAACAGAAAGCTGCGGAAGCACAACAGAAAGCTGAAGAAGCACAACAGAAAGCTGCGGAAGCACAACAGAAAGCTGCGGAAGCACAACAGAAAGCTGCGGAAGCACAACAGAAAGCTGAGGAAGCCGAAGAAAAAGCCGAGCGATTGGCGGCTAAACTTAGGGAATTGGGGATTAATCCCGAAAGTCTCTAACTTCCTCTGGGCGGATTTTGGTAAGACTCCCCCAGTGGGGTACTTCATTTTTGAATCGGCATTTTCACCAATGGAGAACGAGGAATTGACGACTGTTCCGATTTATTGTGCATCAAGGCTTGCGGCGTTCAGGGGTCTAAAATTGACATGAATGCCATATTATCTTGCTAAACTAAACACCAAACTAGCAACATTCCCCCCATGTACCAGAGAACGCCGTCCCTTCCACCCAAAGAAATGTTACCAACCATGTACGACCTCCCCAGCGAAAACCCGGAGGAACCTGGCTTGCCTGACGAATTTCATCTCTTCCAACCCGAATTATTGCGCCTGACCTTTCGACCTTCTAACTATCCTGCCGAACAAGTATTTATCGCCAGCGATCTAAATCTCTACTACGACCCTTACCATCCCCAATGGTACAAGCGGCCGGACTGGTTTGCCGCTTTGGGAGTCTCGCGGCTGTACCAAGGAGAGGAATTGCGCCTGAGTTATGTGATTTGGCAGGAAGAAATTGTTCCCTTCATCGCCATCGAATTACTCTCTCCTGGAACGGAAGCAGAAGATTTAGGGCGTACCGTGCGGGGAATCAACCAACCTCCCACCAAGTGGGAAGTTTACGAACGAATTTTAGGCATTCCCTACTACCTGGTGTTCGATCGCTACAGCAACCAATTGCAGGCATTTACCTTAAAATCAGGAAAATATCAGCCTTTAAGACTAGAAAAACAGCAGTTGTGGCTAGAGGAAGTACAATTGGGATTGGGACTTTGGGCAGGAAATTGTCAAGGCATTGAGCGGTTGTGGCTGCGCTGGTACGGACGAGACGGTAATTGGATGCTGACTCCTACCGAACAGGAAACCCAACGCGCCGAGCAGGAAGCTCAACGCGCCGAGCAGGAAGCTCAACGCGCCGAGCAGGAAGCTCAACGCGCCGAGCAGGAAGCTCAACGCGCCGAGCAGGAAGCTCAACGCGCCGAGCAGGAAACCCAACGCGCCGAGCAGGAAGCTCAACGCGCCGAGCAGGAAGCTCAACGCGCAGAAAGAGAACGGCAGCGAGTTCTAGAACTAGAAGCTTTGTTGGCTCGTTACCAGGAACAATTCGGGCAGTTAAATTGAGAAAATAATGAATGGATTTTCTAAGCCATGAAAGTATCTTACTCAGTCACTCTGACGGTCGAAGCAGCGGCTATGCAGCTCTGGGTTGACAATTTGGTCAGGATGGGTTAAAGTAGCCAAAGCTAAAAGTAAATTTCGTTTATGAACTCAAACAGACTGCTTTTCTCTTGGATGATCTATTTTGTCCTCTAGAAAGTAACTTTGAGCTTCCCTTATTACTAAACGATAGTAATATGACATCCCAAAACCTTATCGAAGTTGTAATTTCTCGAAATGGTTTGCCAATTCGTTTAACTTATAAGCAATGGTCACACATTACAGAGAATCATGATTACATGGCGGGATGTATTGATATGGTACTAGAAACTATTGCTGAACCTGATTTGATTGTTAAGGGATGGACTGATGAGCTAATAGCACTAAAACATTATCCGAAAACTGTTATCTCAAGAAAAGACGCGGTCGTCATCTATAAAGAACTAAAGAACGATGGATTTGTCATAACTGCTTTTTTGACATCCTCCTGCGAAAAAATTATCAAGCGAGGCATCCTATGGCAGAAGTCAATCTCTTAAAATCAATTCCTTATTTGCTAACCGCACCTTCTTCAAGAATCTGGATAGATTATGATGAAGAAGCAGATGTTTTATATATTAGCTTTCGTAAGCCTCAAAGAGCCAATGATAGTTTGCTAGAAGACAATATTATCTATCATTATAGAGATCGAGACTTAGTTGGATTAACTGTCTTGAAAGCTTCGGATTTTAACAGTGGAGATAGTGAAAATAAAATTAATGGCTCTGAAAATCCTGAAATGGGTTGACAATTTGGTCAGGGTGGGTTAGGATACCACGAGTTAACAGTAAATTCGTCTATGGCTGACTTCCAACTAACCACTCCTGTCGCCTTCCTGATTTTTAATCGACCTGACACGACGGCGAGAGTATTTGAAGCCATTCGTCAGGCTAAACCACCTAAGTTATTAGTGGTTGCCGATGGTCCCCGTCCAGATAGACCGGATGATGTTGAAAAGTGTAAGGCGGCTCGTGCTATTATTGATAAGGTAGATTGGGATTGTGCGGTTTTGACGAATTATTCGGATGTAAATTTAGGTTGTAAGAGTCGGGTTTCCAGTGGATTAAACTGGGTTTTTGATACAGTTGAAGAAGCAATTATTCTTGAAGATGATTGCCTACCGCACCCTAGTTTTTTTCAATTTTGTGAGGAACTGTTAGAATACTACAGGCATGACCAGCGAATTATGGTGATATCGGGAAATAATTTTCAGTTTGGCAAAAAACGCACAGACTACAGTTATTACTTTTCAGTTTATACCCATTGTTGGGGTTGGGCGACTTGGCGACGAGCTTGGCATTTTTATGATGAGACAATGAAACTGTGGCCAGAAATACGATCTGGTAGGTTTCTTGAGTATATTTTTAGAGATTATCGAGAAGTAAAATATCGTTATAGAATTTTTCAAAATACCTACGAAGATAAGATTAACAATTGGGGTTATCGTTGGTGTTTTTCCTGTCTTGTTCAGAGTGGTTTGGCAATTCTTCCCAATTGTAATTTGGTTAGTAATATTGGTTTTGGTGCGGATGCTACCCACACCAATATAGCCATTCAATCTGTTGTCAATAACCCAGTGAGGGAAATGTCTTTCCCTCTCCAACATCCACCCTTCATCACTCGTCATTTTGAGGCGGACAGGTTCACTTGGGAAAATATCTATAGACCACAAAAGAGTTTATGGCTTAAAGTGCAATCTAGATTTTCACAACTATTTTGAGGAATTACAGCGTTTCTCCTAAAGATGAAGTGTAACCTAATTCGGTGTTGACGACCGACGAACGACTCCCCAAAACGAAAACTTCGTGCCTCACCATTAAGATAACTGCTATAATTAATTTATGTCAAAACAACAACAGCATTTTTGCATTGTTTGCAATCAAGAAATCAATCCCAGACTGGTAATGCGATCTAAAAATGACAATGGGGATATTATGCGTTGCCCCCATTGTCGATTGACCTTTGTTAGTCCCATGCCGTCGGAACAGGCTATTCAAGAATATTACAATGGTTTATACAGAAAAGAGTCTCTGGAATTTGATTTACAAAAGCAAAAATGGGCTAATACATCTCTAGATGGATATATAGAGGAATTAAAAAGGCTTAAAAAGTGGCCTCGTCAGGACTTTTTAGATTTAGGAGGTGGTCTCGGCTATTATTCGAAAGCAGCTTTAACCAGAGGTTTGAAAGCCATTTTAGTCGATATTGATCCCGTATCAGTTGAATTTGCCAACAAGTATCAAGAGTTACCTGAAGTTTATCAAGCAAGTATTCAAGAGTTTTCCGAAACATCGTCCCGTAAAACCTACGATTGGATATTTCTTAGACATAACATTGAACACTTCAAAAATCCTGACCATCTACTAGACACTGTTTATTCCCTGCTGTCAGAGGACGGAATATTAACAATAGAAACCGATAATAATGCTGGAGTAGAAATATTACTACATCCCAAAACAACGAGATTTTATCAATCACTATATAGCAAAAACTACGAGGGATCATCTCTGATTGATTTATTGCTAAAGCTCCCTTTAGCAGTCGATCCCCCGCGTCATCTGTTTGGTTTTCGTGCTGATAATTTATCTCAACTGTTAATCAACCACTCCTTTGAACCCGTGAAAACTATACACTACTGTTTAGGAGATGCGGTGTACTGGCCAAATATTCCTAACACTACTATTTATTTACTTATCGAAAAACTAACTAATTTCAAAATTATGTCTTTTTTATTAGAGTTAGTTTGTTTAATAATTTTTCCTTTCAGGAAAATGCTAAATCGCCTACAAATGTCCTCTGGTTTATGTATTTATGCCACCAAAAAAGCAAGATAAACTCAGTCAAACAACAAAATCTACAAAATAGACATTTATATCATGAAATTTCTGGCATCTGTTCATAATACACTACAAGATATTTACCTCACAACCCAACCTAAACCATGGCATCCTCAAAAGCCAAGAGTAATTCAGTTTCCAGTTAACGATGTGTGTAATGCTAAATGTCAAATGTGCAATATCTGGCAACAAAAATTTGACTATCAAATCAGTCCGCAAGAACTAGCCATAGCAGTCAATAATCCACTTTTTTCTGAAGTAAGAGGTGTGGGAATTAATGGAGGAGAACCAACCCTTCGCAAAGATTTAGCAGAAATTGTTGATGTTTTATTCACTAACTTACCCAAACTATCAGCCATAGCTCTTATTACCAACTCTTTAAATAGTAGCCAAGTAATTGAGCGAATTGGTGAAATTGGACAGGTAATTAAATCACACTCTGGTCATTTAGATGTAATGGTATCTCTGGACGGGGTTGGAGAAGTACATGATCGAGTTAGGGGGAGAAAAGGAAATTTTGAAAATGCCCTTAAAGTGATTGATTTTATCCAAAATTGCGATCTGGTTTCTAGTCGGAGATTGGGCTGTACAGTTATTAAAGAAAATGTTTATGGAGTGCATGATTTATTAGAATTTGCTTTGAGTAAGGATATTTACATTAAGTATAGACTGGGACTTCCTCATCAGCGTTTATATTCTCAAGATGTCTCCGAACCATTTGACCTGACCTTTGCAGAAAAATATCATCTAAGTATTTTTCTGGAAAATATTATCAGGTTTTATGAAACATCGGAACAGCAGAAGTTTTTTTATAAATCTTTAATTGGTCAAATAATATACGGAAAACCTCGTGCTGCTGGGTGTGATTGGCAACATCGAGGTGTTACTCTCTCAGCCAGAGGAGAACTTTTGTACTGTGCCGTTAAAAGTAAAACATTAGGTTCATCTATTTCTGAAAATTCCGAGCATTTATACTTTGCCAATCAAGATCATTTAGCAGAAATTGTTAAAACCAAATGTGATACCTGTGTTCACGATTATGTTGGTCTTCCCCCCACTCCTACTTTACTGAATAATTATCTTAATAAGGGATTATTAAAATTGGGCATAAATCCCCAATATCTGAAAAAATCACCACTCATTAAACCAGTTAAAGAAATCAAAAAGAAGATTAGCTTTCAAAAAAGAATGATTGGTTATGGTGTAGATTTAGCTAAAATTAATAACTCTCAACCTGCTCAAGGTTTTTCTCGTCATAATTCAGAAAAATATCGGGTACTTATCTGTGGTTGGTATGGCACAGAGACTTTGGGAGATAAAGGAATTTTAGGTGGAGTAGTGAATTCGCTCCAATCTGCTCTAGGAAACTTGGAACTTCATCTTGCTTCCCTTGAATTGTACATTTCGGAGATGACAGTTCAGCAAATGCCTGAATTAGAAGGATGTTATTTACATTCTATTAATGATGCTATTAAAGTTGCTGGTACGATGGATTTAGTCGTTTTTGGTGGTGGTCCTTTAATGGCTATTCCCAACTTGGCAGAAATGATTGCTATATTTCAAAGAGCAGTAGAAGCTAAGGTTCCGACATTGATTGCTGGATGTGGTGTAGGACCTTTGGGAAATTTTGATTATAATCAAGCAATTAAGAATCTTCTGCACCTATCTTCCTATCGAATTTATAGAGATGAAAACTCTCGAACTTTGGCTGAATCTTTAGGTATTTGTACTTCAGAAGATTTGGTTGCTGAAGATCCTGCTCTCACTTGGGTTAAAAGTTCTTTGGCATCCCTAAAACCAATAGAAAATCCTCAAAAATATCCAGTGCTATTATTAGGATTAAGAGATTGGCCTTATCAACAATATGCACCTCATCTAACTGTATTGGAAGCGGAAAAGCTAAAAAACAAGTTTGAAACAGAAATGATTACAGCACTGACTCACATACTCAACAAATATTCTGAACTTTCAATTATTCCTTTCCCGATGTGTACCAATCATATTGGCGACGACGATAGGTGGTTTTATCGAAGATTGTTTAGGGGTTGTCAAGATATACAGAACAGATTAGATTTAAGCTACTTGGGAGCAGAACAAAAACCTTTGGATGCTTTAAAAGCTTTTCAATCAGCTTCTATGGCTTTGACAATGAGATTTCATTCTCTAGTGTTTGCTTTGGCTGCTGGAGTACCTTCTATAGCTATTGATTACACTCTAGGAAAAGGCAAGGTAAAATCATTAGCAGAAAAACACAACGTACCATATATGAGTTTGGATTTAATTACCGCTGAATTTCTAGTTTCTCGGTTTGGTGATATTTTAAATGGTGATGGACAGGATTTAAAATATTTTGTTTGTCCCCAAACTTTAAAATTTTCAAATGCAGTTAGTTTATTTATTAAAAATCTAGAAGGATAATTAGATTCTTATGTTGATCGCAACTAAAAGTAAATTCAAATCTTTGTTGATGAAAGTATATACACTTATTTTAGGAAGGCATCCCTATAATACGGTTTTATCATTTAACTTTCACAATGTTCGCCATATTATCAAATACCTAAAGAAGGAGAGAGAGACAATTTGTTCCAAAGCCGAATGTGTATTAGTTGATGTTGGAGCAGGAGCAAGCCCTTATTATGATATTTTCTCTCCAGTTACGTCTAGATATGTTGCTGTAGATCTGAAGGAAAGTTTACCTAAAAACGAAAATCGCTCTATTGAGCAGATTTATGGCTTCGCTGAGGCAATTCCTCTTGAAAATGCTATGGCTGATATTGTATTGTTTAATCAGTGTCTTGAACACGTCCATGATCCTTTGAAATCCGTTGCTGAAATTTACCGTATTCTCAAGCCAGGTGGGAAATTGATTGGTTCAGTCCCGCACATCAGTCCTGTCCACTTAGAGCCAAATGATTTCCGCCGCTATACAGATCTGGGATTAAGGCAGTTACTTGGAGGTGCTGGTTATACAGACATCAAAATTGAAGGCAGTGGCTCGGTCTATTCAGCAACAGCACTGCTGATTACAATGGATTGGATGCTGACTCCTAGAAAAGACGGCGTTTCTCAAGGATTCTCGGCAAAAAAAGCACTACTTCTCTCACCTATAGTAGGCTTGATCAATATACTCGGTTTGCTCCTTGATTTTCTAACAAAAGATAAGTATAGAAGTCCAGCTAATTTATGCTGGTCAGCGAGTAAACCACTTTTTTGAAGCGATGAAAATATGTCTACTTAGTTGAATCATGAAAAAAAACATTAAAAAACTATTCAGAAAACTGGGGTTTGAAGTCAAGAGATATAATCTTAATACTTCACAAGTAGCTCTGATGGGAAGGTTACTGGAATATCATCAGATAGAGCTAATTTTTGATGTGGGTGCTAACTGTGGACAGTATGCTAGTTTTCTGCGAGACTCTGGTTATCAAGGCAAGATAGTATCCTTTGAACCTTTATCCACTGCCTACTCCCAATTACTTACTCTAAGCAAGAAAGATAACTTGTGGGAAATTGCTCCTCGCTCTGCTTTAGGAGATCAAGAAGGTGAAATTACCATTAATATTGCTGGGAATAGTCAAAGTAGCTCTGTACTGTCGATGTTGGATTCTCATGTGCAAGCTGCTCCTGAATCAGCTTATTGTGGTTCTGAAATAGTACAATTGAGACGGCTAGATACTTTAGCTAAAGACTACATTACAGAGGGTACTCAATCAATATTTTTAAAGATCGATGTGCAGGGATTTGAAAAGCAAGTTATTGAAGGTGCTTTTCAGATTCTTCCTTTAGTTAAAGGGATTCAAATAGAAATGTCTTTAGTGCCACTATATGACCAGCAAATGCTCTTTGAAGATATGCTAGATTTTATGAGACAAATTGGCTACGAGCTATACACAATTATTCCTAACTTTGCCGATAGAAAAACTGGAAGACTATTACAAATGGATGGGATATTTTTTAAGTCATGAAAGTCTGTTTACTAAGTAATTCTGATGGTCGAGGAGGTGCCTATGCGGCCGTTTATCGTTTACATAAAGGTTTGCTGGAAACTGGGACAGATTCGACTCTGTTAGTTAGTGATAAAACTCGCGATGACCATACTGTTTTATCGCCAGCAAGTAAATTAATGAAGGGATGGACAAAGCTAATACCTGCCGTTGATCACTTGCCCTTGACATTATATACCCAAAGAGAAAAAACGCCTTATTCTATCCAATGGCTTCCCGATCGCCTTGTTTCTAGAGTAGCCCAAATTAGTCCAGATATTATTAACTTACACTGGATTAATGCGGGGTTTTTACAAATTGAAACCCTAGCCAAATTTAAACAACCTCTTGTTTGGACGGCTCACGATATGTGGCCGTTCACGGGTGGTTGTAACTATAGTGGAGAATGCGATAAATATACTCAATCCTGTGGTCATTGTCCCCAATTAAAAAGTCAGCAAGATTGGGATATTTCTCGTTGGGTTTGGTGGCGAAAAGCCAAAGCTTGGAAAAATCTCAATCTTACCATTGTCACCCCCAGTCAATGGTTAGCAGATTGTGCTAGAAATAGTTCTCTATTTCAGGATTTACGGATAGAAGTAATTGCCAATGGCTTAGATATTCAAAGGTATAAACCAATCGAGAAAAAAATTGCTCGCCATCTCTTAGGATTACCCCAAGATAAACAGCTTATTCTCTTTGGTGCTATGACGGCAACAAGCGATAACCGAAAAGGATTTCATCTGCTGCTACCTGCTATAAAAAAACTCAGTCAGGGGGAAATATGGCAGCATAAATTAGAGTTAGTGGTCTTCGGTGCTTCTGAACCGGTTAATCCGCCTGATTTTGGACTGAAAACCCATTATTTAGGCAGATTAAATGATGATATTTCCCTAGCTTTAGTCTATGCCGCCGCCGATATTTTTGTCGCTCCCTCAATTGAGGATAATCTTCCCAATACAGTCATGGAAGCTCTCGCTTGTGCCACTCCCTCTGTTGCCTTTAAAATTGGTGGAATGCCTGATATGATCGAACATCAAGAGAATGGTTATCTGGCCCACCCCTTCGAGGTGGAAGACTTGGCACTGGGAATTAATTGGGTATTAGAAGATACAGAAAGGTATAACCAATTGTGCATTCGGGCAAGGCAAAAAGTGGAGCAAGAATTTACTCTTGAGATTCAAGCATCTAAGTATTTAAAGCTGTATAATGAAATATTGTAATATAAGCAACCTCGAAAAATTGCCTCTCTTTTCAATAACAGAAGCCTAAAAGCGCATAAATTCGTCGATCATTCTCAATAAGCTTGATTCATTACTTAGGGTTTGCTGAATAAATCTAAAAACCTTGTTGGGTAAGACTTTTAGACTTTTTTTCCCTCAAAAAGTGCCAACCATTGGAGTGATTGGGGGGAAAATTCAGGGACTTTTTCCCTGAAAATTAGGTAATTGACCACCTGAAAATGGGTAAAACCCCACACCCCACACCCCAACCCCCAACCCCCAACCCCCAACCCCCAACCCCCACCGAAAAACTTTTTCAGCAGACCCTACTTAATTCAAAAAATGGAGGTTATTAAACCGTGAAATCAATAGAAACCTTAGAAATTCCTGTAATTATTGCCCATTTGGTGGGAAGCCAAATTATTTAAAATTTGCCTTGAAATCAGCGGCAAACTTTAACAATACAGTTGTGCTTATAGGAGATGACACTAATAAAGATTTTTGGCAAAATCATTGGGATACCACTCTAGTAGAGTTTGATAAATTTCAAGATTTTCAGAAATACTACGTTCAGATGTCCGATTACTCAAAAAAATATGAGATGGCTTTCTGGAAACGTATGTTCGTATTGGAAAAATGGATGGAAGATAACGGCTATAAACGGATATTTCTATTAGATAGTGATAGCATGACTTTTGCAGATTATTCAGAGGAGGTTTATCCAATCCTACCGAATGATTGTATAGCCGCTTTAATGACACGGATAAATCAAGAAGATAATTTTCGATGGGCATCTTCTTGTCATTCTTCATATTGGACGCTTGAGGCACTGGAAGATTTTACAAATTTTTGTATTGAGGCATACAGAAATAAAAACATACGGGATAAGCTACAAGCTAAATGGCAATGGCATATTAATAATCATAAGCCAGGAGGAGTTTGTGAGATGACTTTGCTTATCTATGGTCTAAAGACAATCCCAAAGTAGCTAATCTTACTAGAGTAATGAATAATATGACTCTAGATATGAATATTAATTCATCAATTAACTACTTAGGGTTTGCTGAATAAAGCTAAAAACCTTACAGGAAAAGGCTTTTAGCTAGATTGAGAGTCGCTCAGGTGCCCCTGAATCTGCTAAAATTACTCAAAACCCTTGCATCTTCTCTCCTTAGTACCAATGTATCGC
>NZ_JADBTZ010000173.1:0-9093 GCF_020245885.1 Microcystis sp. M165S2
AAGTGCCGACCCTTGGAGTGATTGGGGGGAAAATTCAGGGACTTTTTCCCTGAAAATTAGGTAATTGACCACCTGAAAATGGGTAAAACCCCAACCCCCAACCCCCAACCCCCACCGAAAAACTTTTTCAGCAGACCCTAATTAGCTATCGGTCGTCAGTATTCAGGAGATGGGAGTCAGTATTCAGGAGATTGTTTTTATTTATTCTCCCTGCTCCCCTCTCCCTGCTCTGACTTTTCCCGCTATCTTTTTAATTGAGCGATCGCTTGCTTTCCCCCTATCTCGAAGTCCTATTCTCTCGTTGGTCATTGTCATTAAGATTAGCTTATTGACAATTAAGAAGAGCCTGAAACCCTTATTCTGCCGTCGTTTTCAGACTTAACGGGAAAAGTAAGCTCCCTGCTCCCTTCTCTCCAATCACTACTGGCAGCCAGAAATACGTCAGGTCTCTATCATACTTTGTGCTTTTTGTCAAAAAAACTTTTTTTTTGCAATAAAACTACACAAAAAAAAGATCATCGTTGTGGGTGAAATTGACTCATTTACCCGTCTTAATGAGGATTACCTTCTAGGTGTGGCAAGGGTTTCAACCATTGCTGCCCAAAAAAGCACAGGACAAGCCATTATGAAATTCTATAAAATCGCTGTTACCATTGCAACATCGTTGTTAAATGAAAATCTTTCTCAATTAATTTTTAAGAATTTGTAAATATTGCGGAATGTTAATTTAAATATTCTCAAGATTTTGGAGTCAATCAATAACTTTTGCTTATCTTTGTCGGAAAATAGGACTCTTGCAAAAATCCAACATCTACCATTGCGTTAGGAGTTAGGAGTCGGAAGACAGGAGATAGGAGTCAGGAGATTATTTTTATTTATTCTTCCCCCGCAACGCGCACGCAGTGACCCCCCCACACCCTACACCCTACACCCCACACCCTCTTTCAAGTCAGGAGACAGTATTCAGGAGACAGCTTTTTTCTACCCGGCTCCCTACTCCCCTGCTCCCCAACCCCTATTTTCCGTCTAAACTTTTGTATAGGGATAGTCTGGGAAAGTATGGATAGCTCTTAGACTAATTAATTCGGGACTCACATCACAATATAGACTATGGCTTACTATTGGTTTAAAGCATTTCACCTGATTGGGGTAGTTGTTTGGTTTGCGGGACTATTTTATTTAGTACGTTTGTTTGTCTATCATGGGGAGGCAGCAACAGAAACGGAACCCGCACAAGCTATTCTGAAAGCGCAATACGAGATCATGGAGAAGCGACTCTACAATATCATCACCACACCGGGGATGATTGTCACCGTGGCCATGGCGATCGGTTTAATCTCCACAGAACCGGAAATTTTAAAATCGGGATGGTTACATATTAAATTATCCTTTGTGGCTCTTTTACTGCTCTATCATTTCTACTGTGGTCGCATCATGAAAAAGCTAGAAAAAGGGGAATGTAATTGGACGGGACAGCAATTTCGGGCATTAAATGAAGCACCAACCCTGTTATTGGTAGTTATTGTCCTTTTGGCAGTATTTAAGAATCAATTACCCCTCGATTTGACCACTTGGTTAATTGTAGCTTTAGTGGTATTGATGGCGGTGACAATCCAACTTTATGCTAAAAAACGTCGCAAAGATCAAGAAAAACTTCGGCAAAATACTCCCCAAAAAGAAGAAGTAGCGACCAGGTAAATTATCTCAATCATTCCCTAGGTTTCTAGGATAACAGTTAAGAGTGGTTTGACAGCTGTGGGATGGACTAAAAAGACCATCCCCATTGTATAGGTAGTAACGTTTAGCTTTTAGGTTTTTGGCTTTTTGCTATTTTTGAGCTTATACAAAAACTATTTTTAATAGTGTGATGAACTCCCAAGCTATGGATTGTTTCTCCCTGCTCCGGCGCTCCGCTGCTCCCCGATACCTTTTAAACAGGATTTATTATTATAAACCTCTTGCATAATTAATTTTTCAGGGTTCAAAAACGGCAAAAATAAGGATTAAATTGCCTAAAATCTGTAAATAGACCATTTAACTGATTATTATTTATTCTTAATTCTCCTGACTCCTGGCTACTGACTCCTAACCCTAACAACAATTTTTGATTTTTACAAGAGGTCCTATGAATAGTTGCTGGATAGATTGGGAAAAAATAACTAGAGATTTTCTGAGTTCCCGCAAGCTCAGACAAGTTGCTGAATTGCGAGGATTCTATCGAGTTAATCCCTCTGGTATTCCTAGAATTCCCCCCGATTTAGAATTGAGAGACTACCAAAATACAGCGATTATCAGTTGGTTTCGTAATCGGGGACGGGGAACTTTAAAAATGGCCACTGGCAGCGGTAAAACTATTACTGCTTTAGCTATTGCCATGGAACTTTACCAAGCGATAGAACTGCAAGTATTATTAGTAATTTGCCCCTATCGTCACCTAGTCAATCAATGGCAACGAGAAGCGGAAAAATTTAATCTTAAACCGATTTTAGCCTACGAAAGTGTCCATACATGGCAAAGTCAACTAGCCACAGAGTTATATAATGTGCAAGCGGGTAATCAAAAATTTGTCACTATTTTAACTACTAACTCAACTTTTATTAGCGAGGGGTTTCAATCACAAATAAAATTTTTTCCCGATAAAACTTTAATCGTTGGTGATGAAGCACATAATTTAGGTTCCCCCCGATTAGAAGAATTATTACCCCGTTCTTTAGGTCTAAGATTGGCTTTAACCGCCACTCCTGAAAGATATTTTGATGAGGAAGGAACTGACGCTATTCTTGATTATTTTGGGCAAATTCTACAACCAGAATTTACCCTAGCTGATGCTATTAGTAAAGGAGCTTTAGTCAATTATTTTTATTATCCAGTCTTGGTTGAATTAACCGACGGTGAGGCTTTATTATACGCAAAATTAACCCAAAGAATCGGCTGGAATTTGCAGAAAAATAGTAATTTAAATAGTAATGAGAACCTCACCGCTTTGTTAATGCAAAGGTCACGATTAGTTGGTTCAGCAAGTAATAAATTACAGGCTTTACAACAACTGATGCAAAAGCGGTTAGATACGGATCATACTTTATTTTATTGTGGGGATGGTTATGTGGAAAATTATACTGCTAATTATCGTCGTCAAGTAGAGGCAGTTACTCATTTATTGGGCAATCAATTAGGTTATCGAGTTGCTACCTACACCGCAGAAACTTCCCTAGAAGAACGAGAAAAAATTCGCCAACAATTTGAGGAGGGTTATCTACAAGGATTAGTGGCAATTAGATGTTTAGATGAGGGGGTAGATCTGCCATCAATTCAAAACGCAGTCATTCTCGCTAGTAGTGGTAATCCTCGACAATTTATTCAGCGTCGCGGGCGAATATTGCGACCCCATCCCGATAAAAAACAGGCCACTTTATTTGATATGATTGTTATGCCACCGACCTTAGATCGAGAAACCTGGGAAGTAGAAAGGAATTTATTACGCAAGGAATTAAAACGCTTTCTAGAGTTTGCCCAATTAGCTATTAATGCTCAAGAAGCTGAGACTAAATTAGGGGAGATTCAAGATAGATATTGTCTTTTGTCTAATTAAAACCTGAAAAGTTAAATCTTGGCAGCTTTTATGCTAGAATAGAGGTTAGTCAAGAATTGATCTGAAAGTCAAGATAGATCGCCGAGAAAAATTAACCCAAGCGAATAGCGATCAATAAAGTTGTATAATTTTCTTTCCTCTACTTCTAAACTTCTATGTCTCCCCGTCAACAACCCCGTCGCATTGCTCGAGAACTTGCCCTTTTGAGTTTAAGTCAGATTAAAGGCAATCCTGAAAACCTAGAACAGCAAACTTTAAACGATTTAATTTTAGTCGCAGTTAGAACCTTAACCCTGGAAATTCAAGAAACCTTAGAAACCGCTGCTGCCGAAATTAGTCGCGGTAATGAACGGATTCTCGCTAGTGATACTAAGGCCACAAATCTAAAAAGCGCCCAAACTATGGTACAAGAAGCAATTTCTCTTACTCACAATGCCATTAATCGTTTAGGAACCGTGATAGATTTTCCCGAAATTGTTCAGTTATCTAGTCAGTACGAAGTGCGGGAATATGCCCTAGAATTAATCGGTACAGTCTATCGTCGTCGTGCGGAAATCGAACAGGAATTAACCGGCGCTTTAGTGGATTGGCAACTACATCGTTTACCAAGAATCGATCGGGATATCCTCCAAATTGCCGTCGCAGAAATGCTCTATCTCGATCTACCTCAAAAAGTAGCGATTAATGAAGCGATCGAATTAGCAAAACGTTATTCTGATGATGAAGGTTATCGCTTTATTAATGGTGTTCTCCGACGGGTAACGAATAAGCTCAATGAATCAGAAAAAGCCGTATCTACCCAGAGTTAACCCCGAAAGAAATTAATACTACAATGACCACATTTTATAGGGAAATTTCTGTAAATTGATATTGTAGTATCGCTCATCTCCCGTGACTTCTTGGCCGATCCAATCAGGAATAGTAATGACTTGCTCCTCTTGTTCTAGCTCAATTTCAGCCATAATCAAACCTTGATTATCCCCCAAAAATTCATCAACTTCCCAAGTTAAATTATCCAGAGAAATGCGATGACGAATCTTTTCAATTAAAGGTTTCTTACAGAGGTTTTCTAACATGAGCGCCGCATCTTCTAGGGGAATTGCATACTCGAATTCTGGGCGACTAATGCCCTCAGTCTTGCCTTTAATGGTTAAATAACCCCGATCTCCAACTACACGAACTCGCACAGTTGTCAATCCATCTTGGGTGGGAATATATCCCTGACGATACAACTTGCCGGTCGCAAGCGATCGCCAAGAATCCCCTTTAACCAGAAACTTCCGTTCAATTTCAACAGTCATAAGCTTTTGATGGCAATAAATTTAAGCCGTAGCCACGGCAGCAGCTTGGGTTCCTAGTTGAATTAACTCGATCTTGTAGCCATTAGGATCTTCCACGAAAGCAATCACGGTAGAACCGTGTTTCATCGGGCCCGGTTCCCTGGTGACATTGCCACCAAGAGCTTTAATTTTCTCACAGGTGCTATAGATATCATCCACCCCCAGGGCAATATGACCGTAAGCATTACCGACTTCATAGCGATCGACTCCCCAATTATAGGTCAGTTCGATGACAGCATGATTAGCTTCATCACCATAACCGACGAAAGCGAGGGTAAATTGACCATTGGGATAGTCTTTCTGGCGCAATAACTTCATTCCTAGCACATCGCAGTAAAATTGTAGAGATTCCTGCAAGTTATTGACCCGGAGCATGGTGTGTAAGAGACGCATGATTATTTTTAGATGACATCGATCGAAAAATTACTCATCCTTGATTGTAACCAGTCCTTGTGCCTTCTTATCTCCTTGAGGGTCAATAATTATACCAATACGGGTGTACGGAAAACTCACCGGTAAAATCACCTACTCCCAAAAGCGATTAATAGCTGTAACCAAAATCACATTTTTGGCCATACCTAAATCACTATCTAGAGGATTTTCTCGGACTATTGTGTAGTTAGTGGTAAAGTTAGTTAGGTCAAGACATTTTTGATCAGGAGTTTTCTGGAAAAATTGTGAAGGTAGTAGTTAGTAGTAAATTTTCACTGGTTTCTGAAAACCCCTTTCGACTTGATTGACCTATAGTTTAATAAAGCCTCTGTGACTGCAATAAATGTTAAATATTTAGGGGAGTACAGAACAGAGAAATTGAGACGGGTTAAAGCTATGCGTTTTTATTTAGAGTATATCAATCACTTAGGTCGTTTACAGAAAAAATCCTCTCATCGTCGTCTGCAAGCGGGTTTCACGATTACAGAAGTCTTACTGGCAGGTTTGATGATGCTGATTGCCGTCTTCGTAGCGGGAAATGGCTTGATTAACCTGCTCAGAACTAACTATCGAGCCAATGCCGATAGTGAAATCCGGAATAATCTTAATCGTACTCTAGAGTTTGTTTCAGATGAAGTGAGACGAGCAAAAATTATCGCTAAGTCTCAAGCTGAGATCAAACCAGTACCTGGTTGGAAAGATATACCAGGAGCGCCGCAAGCAGTTCTAGCTTTCCAAATTCCTGATCCCAGCAATCCCAATAATCTGCTCGTTAAACAGATCGTTTACTATACCAGAAACCCTGAAAATAGCTTGACCGGTCCGCGAGTCTTGTGGCGCTATGGTCCGAACTTGAACGCTAATGGCAACTATGAGATTTTTAATTACATACATTCCCCTGTCACCGATATGTTAGGATCGGCTGCTGTTAACCGTGATTGTCCTGCGAATTTTAACCGAATCCCCGCCAATACTGACGATGTGGGCGGTTTTTTTGCCTGTGTTCACGAAGATCGTAATCGAGTGATTTTGAATGCCAACGCTCAGGTAAATATGACTACCAATGAGAAAGTTGAATACTCTGTCAGTACCACAGTTTTCCCGAGAGCTTGTCGAGGATTTTGCGACCTAGACGACTCCACCTCTTTTTATCAGACGAGCGGTGGGGGGTCTGTGGACGCCCCAAGTCTACCCATCGTTATCGTGCCGGCAACTGTTACAGCTAAAGTTATTAAAGGAACAACTTGTACATTCAGTACTTCCAGTCCTCAATGCGGTGTTCTTACTGCACCTAACGACATCAACTTGCCCAATGGGGAACCGGAAAAACCTTTGGATTCACCTGTTGATGCAAATGCTGGAGATGCCATTATGGTTTATGTGGATGGCCTTCGTAATGCCCATATTCTTGATACCCGATTGCAGAAACCAACCGTAGCATATACCTCTGATACCGGTTTACCCTCAGACATCAATATCGATCCTCTTACTAATAACCAAATTTTATTCGTGTTAACGAATACAAGTACTCCACCAACCTCCTATCAGATTTTAGTAACCATTACACCCAAGTAGCTAAACTTATGGCAATAAGCTGAAACCTTGATGTTATCCTGGTTAGCTAACCCTATTCCTTCTCGGAAATCATGGCCAAATCCCCCTTAACTGGAATGAGGTTAAATAGGGTTTGCGGCAAAAAGCTTTTCGGTGGTGGCAGGGTGTGGGGTGTGGGGTGTAGGGTTTTACCCATTTTCAGGGGGTCAACTACCTAATTTTCAGGGAAAAAGTGCCTGAATTTTCCCCCCGATCACCCCAATCACTGGCACTTTTTGATGGGAAAAAAGTCCAAAGGACGATCCTGGGCAAAAAATCTAACTTAAACAGCGAATTGCCTCCAATAAACCCCTGGCTTTGTTGAGGGTTTCTTCATACTCTTTCTCCGGCTCAGAATCAGCTACTAACCCTGCTCCCGCTTGCACAGAAACCAGATAATTTTGATTACCTTGGGGACGAACAATCATAGTACGAATCGTGATGGCACTATTTAACTGTCCCTCGAAATCGTAGTAACCATAAACCCCTGAATAGGGACCACGACGACAGGGTTCCAATTCATGAATAATTTCCATGGCGCGAATTTTCGGGGCCCCACTGACGGTTCCAGCCGGAAAACAAGCTTTTAATAAATCCCAAGCACTTTTATTGGTTGCTAAATCCCCCACCACATTACTAACAATGTGCATAACGTGGGAATAACGTTCAATTATCATTAATTCATCCACTTTGACCGTACCTCGATCGCACACCCGACCTAGATCATTTCTCCCCAAATCCACTAACATAATATGCTCGGCAATTTCTTTGGGATCTTGCAATAAATCCGTTGCTAAAGCTTGGTCTTCACTGAAGTTTTGTCCCCGGCGACGGGTGCCAGCAATTGGTCTGACCGTAGCCTTTATTTTACCTAATTCGTCCCGTTCTGCCTTAACCATCACTTCAGGACTAGAGCCAATAATTTGCCAATCCTTAAAGTTATAAAAAGCCATGTAGGGAGAAGGATTAATCAGACGCAGGGAACGATATAAATCGAAGGGATGACCCTGATAATTGGCATTTAAACGCTGGGAAATAACCACCTGAAAAATATCCCCCGCTTTGATGTAATCCTTCGCTTTCAGGACATTTTGACAGAATTTTTCCTGAGTTGTATTGCTTTCATAGACTAATTCTTTTCCCTGACCAACTGGTAATAATTCTAGGGTTTTGGCATTAGTTGGTAGGGGTAATCGTAACTTCAGAACTAACTGTGTCACTCGATCGCAGGCCGCTTGATAAGCGGCCGCTAAATCGGGATTTTTACCCCGGATATCGGCATAAGCGATCGCCCATATTTTCCGTTTAACTTGATCAAAAATAATCAGATTATCCACCTGCATCCAAATACCATCCGGTAGATCGGCATCGGTAGCGGGATAAATAGGTACTCGCGGCTCGATCCAATTAATTAATTCATAACCCCAAAAACCAAATAAACCCCCTATTCCGGCGGGTAATTGCGGCAATTTAACCGGCACGATCGGGGCTAAACATTGGGTTAAAATCTCGAAAGGATCCCCCGAAAAAATCTCTTGAGAACCATTGCGAAAACTTTGGGTGGTGGTGTTTCCCCGCGCTTCTAATACCCAGACGGGATCGCCTCCTAAAAAGCTGTAGCGTCCCAAGGTTTCGCCCCCTTCCACCGACTCTAATAAAAAATTGTAGGCTTGATTGGCACAAACTTTATACCAGGCCGAAACGGGTGTTTCTAGGTCAGCGATCCATTCTTGATAGACAGGAATAAAGTTACCTTGGCCAGCGAGTTGACGAAAGCGATCGAAGTCGGGGAAGATCATATTTTGATGGTTCAGGAAACGGATAGCACAACACTTGTAGGGGAGAAAACGGAATTTTGACATCCTCGCCGCCCTAAAAGTGCGGCGATTCCTAAACCTCACGATTTAAGTTTCTGCTTCAACCACCGTTGCATACCACGGTTAAAAAACCATGTACTGTCTTACACAAAGTCCACAGACTTTCGCTCCATTTCAGAAGCCCGATTCCGTGTGTCCCACGGTACGGTTCTGACTAAACGCTTCTTGTACTTGTTGCGCGCGACTTTTTACCCGGACAAGCTCTTCTGAACGGAACCCCCTAAGCCGATTTTTCAAGGTGCTGTCCGCCCACTTGGTTTTC
>NZ_JADBTZ010000174.1:0-2983 GCF_020245885.1 Microcystis sp. M165S2
CCCTCGATTTTTGTTGAAAGTACAGAGTAAGCTTAAATTGCTACAAAGACGCTTGCAACATCAAGTCAAAGGCTCGAACAATTGGTTAAAACTTCAGGAGAAGATAGCAAGATTACACGAAAAAGTGTCTAATACTCGTAGGGATTGGCACTTTAAACTAGCTCATTATCTTTGTGATATTGCTGATAATATCTTCGTTGAAGATATTAACTTCGTTTCCTGGTCTAGGGGTATTGTTAGAAAACAATCTCTAGATTCGGGTATCGGTAGTTTTATTAACGAGATACTACCGTTTGTTGTTTGGAAACGGGGAAAATATTATCTTAAGGTCGATAAAAATGGAACTTCACAGGAGTGTCCGAATTGTGGCGCGATTACCGGCAAAAAAGCCTTATCGGAAAGAGTTCACCGGTGTGATTCTTGCGACCACATCGAACCAAGAGATACGGCATCGGCGAAGGTAATCGAGAACCGAGGAAAGAACGCGGTCGGACTGACCGTGTTAGAAAACGCTTGCGGAGGCGGTCTGGTGGGGGTCGTTCAGTTAAACCTGTTTGATCTAGTCAAGAGCCTATGAACCAAGAATCCCCCGCTACACCGCGCGAGCGGTTGGCGGGGGAGAGTCAAAGCTGTTCCATAAAAGTCCGCACCGTACCATCGGAACCAAGCACCAGACGCAATTGGGGATTACCGGGGACATCGAGGGGAGAAACAAAAGGTTGATTGAGCAGGGGCATATTAGTGCGATCGAGATAGATTTTCGCCGCCTGTCCCAGGGGAATAATCTGTTTTAGGGAACCATCCTGATTTAAGACCAAACGGTACTCTAGAGTATGCTTGAGACTTTCCGGCGGTTGCCAACGGGATTGAAAATATTCTCTGGTTTCTGCCACTTGGGGAATTGTATCTAGTAAATTCGTCTCTGGGGCTTTAGCGGTGCTTGTGGGCGGTTTGGGGTCTAAATTGGCATTTTCGGGGTTAATAGGGCTTAGAGGCGGTAAATTGGGCAATTTTGGCGGTGCTGGAGTCGGATTCATCGTGGTGGGGGGAACATTTACCAGTGCATTTGTACCCTGAGCGCCAGTGACGGGGGGGGCAGTAATCGGGATTTTCTGATTATTCGGTTCAATTACGATCGCCGTGCCGCTTGGAAGCGAACCCGTGACTGGTGGCGGCGGTAAAGTGGGCGGCAGAATCACCAGGGGGACGCTAGAGGGGCGAACTGGGGCTGGAACGGTTCCCACGGGTGGCGGTGGCGGTAAAGGGGTTTTATTGCCCAAATTTGCCGGTAACTGCGGGTTTGGGGCGGCCTTTCCCGTGGGGGGTAAAGGCAGCGTTGGCAAGGGTTGGGGAATCTTGGCACTATTGGGATCGATGGTTAAATCATTGTTGGCTAGTTCTTGCTGTTGATAAAATGCGATCGCTATTGCCCCGATAGTTATTAGGGCTGAGGCGATTAATCCCGTCCACATCAGGGCATTTTTTCGAGTTTTCTGGCGAATTAATGGGGGTATTAGGGGGCTTTCATGGTTATATTCCCCTAAAGCATTGGCTAGATCGAATAATTGCGATGTGGTTAATTCGATCTCCTGTTTATCCCGATCGGTTAGGAGGGAACCTAAAAATAATTGATGCTGGAGAAGTCCCCGACAACGGAGAGAGGGTAAGGAGGGGAGATGGCTTTCGGGGGAACCACTAGCCACGAAGGAGAGGGTAGAAACGGGACTAGAGAGTAAATTCTGCACATAATTAGCGACAATTTCCCCTAGGAGTTGTAATTGTGTGCGATCGCCTTTGATCGTCACCTGTTTTTCCTCACTCAATCTAGGATCATCAAAGCGCAATTGAAAGTGGGCATCGTTTAAGACATTTTTACCCAGCCAAACCGCTAGAGGCGAACTATTTCCCCAAATTTCTAGGGTACAGGTGGGGGGTGTATATTTGCGAATTAGATTACTCATTTTTAGTTATCGGTGGGAATTATGAATTATGAATTATGAACTGGGAAGCTTTTTTTCAGTGATCAGTAAACAGTAATCAGTAATCAGTGAACTGAAAACTTACATCTGATAACTGATAACTGATAACTGATTCAAGGCTGATAGCCTTTTTACTTTTTACTTGCCAAAAGGGTGTGCCAGAGAAGGAGATGACTGCGGTGGCTGCTGTAGAATAATAAATCGATTAATAATTTCCAGGCTAGGGAAGTTAGGCTAGAATTGCTGAGATTATTTTCCGATATTTCTGGGTATTTTAAGCGAAAATTATCGATATAATTGCCCAAAAGCGTGGTTTTTTGGGGTTCTTGTCCTTGAGTTCCCACTTGTTCCAAGAGAATTACGGCGCGACGGATTAACTCTTGCTTTTTTTGGGCTAGATGACAGAGGAGGAGAACTAGAGAACGGATGTCCGCTAGGGAGAGGTTTGACTGGGGTTGCCAGTAGTGGGCAACTAGGCGATCGCTTGTATCCAGATCTAAGGCTAATTCCTGAGCTGCTTGGGTGATAGACTCGGAGTCTAAATTAGCTAGAGATACTAAAGCTGCCAAAATCAGGTTTAAATAGCTATTAATATTCTCTAACTGCTCGTTACTGGGTGAGATAGCTAGGGGTAAATCCTCACCCATGGAGGACTCGGCAGACTGAGGCATAGTCAAGGACATAGATAATAAGGAATTGCCAGCAGAAAAACTTGGGTTTAGGAGAAAAAATCACTGGTTCTAAAGTGTCATCGCCAATTTTGGCTCTGAAACCCCGTTCTAAAAGGACGGCTTTACTATGAAATACTAGCGCATTTACACGATATATGCTAGAATGTGAGATATGGAGAAGGCCTATTCGTTTCGATTTTACCCCACACCAGAACAAGAGTCGCTATTGCGGCGCACTTTGGGCTGTGTAAGATTAGTTTACAATAAAGCTCTCCATCTCAGAACACAAGCATGGTACGAAAAGCAAGAAAGAGTAGGATATGCTCAAACTTC
>NZ_JADBTZ010000175.1:0-3334 GCF_020245885.1 Microcystis sp. M165S2
CTTGTTCTGGTGTGGGGTAAAATCGGTAAGAATAGGCTTTTTCCATGGGGAGCATTTTAGCATATATTTCGTAAATGTGTTAATATTTAACAGTAAAGCCGTCGTAGAACGACGGGGTTTCAGACCCAAAATTTTCGATGAAGATTGGCTAAAAATGTTCGATTTAAACCTCCATAGCACTTTTTTACTGTGTAAACACTGTTTACGCTCGATGAAACTTCATAATTATGGTCGTATCGTCACTATCGGTTCTCGTGGTGCCGTACAACCGGGGGCGAATTTGGCCGCCTATTGTGCCTCGAAAGCGGCGGTAGTGGCTTTAACCCAAGCGATCGCAGAAGAAACCAAACAGACTAATATTACCGCTAACGTGGTTTTGCCCAGTATTATCGATACTCCGGGCAACCGGGAAGCGATGGGAGAGGCAAATGCTAAGGACTGGGTAAGTCCCCAATCTCTAGCCGAGGTGATCTGTTTTCTGGCGGGGGAAGGGGCGAAGGACTTGCGCGGGGCGGCAATTCCCGTCTATGGTTCCCTGTGAGTGGTTTTTTGTCTTCAGGCTGATACACTGATAACGGCGCTCGCTCTCGCTAAAAATTGGGGTTAATTTATGCTTATTCCGATTCTTATCAGTCTTACTGTCTTACTTTTATCCTATCTGCTCGGTTCGATTCCCACGGGTTATTTAATCGGTAAATACAGCAAAGGTATCGATATTCGTGACTATGGTTCCGGTTCCACTGGGGCTACCAATGTGCTAAGAACTCTGGGAAAATCTGCCGGGGCGACGGTGTTATTAATTGATATGTTAAAAGGAATGGCGGCGGTAGCCCTGGTACGAGGGCTATATTTTATGGATGTCAATCCTCTCCCAGAAAGTTGGTATTACTGGTTAATTATTGGGGCGGGATTGGGTGCAGTCATCGGTCATAGTAAATCGATTTTCTTGAATTTTAGTGGTGGTAAATCCGTCGCCACCAGTTTAGGGGTTTTATTAGTGATGAATCCCCTAGTGGCTTGCGGAACTTTGGCGAGTTTTTTGGTTATTCTGGCACTTTTCCGGATTGTTTCTTTAGGTTCGATTATCGGGGCGCTGGTGGTGAATATTTTAATGGTTGTTTTGGGTCAACCTCTCCCCTATATTTTATTTAGTTTGATAGGGGGAATCTATGTGATTGTTCGTCATCACGGTAATATTAAAAGATTGTTGGCAGGGACGGAACCAAAAATAGGTCAGAAAGTACAGCAATCATCGGAAGTAAGTTAAATAGGGCGGGCTGAATAAGCATAAAAACCTTGTGGGGTAAGACTTTTAGACTTTTTGCCCCCAAAAAGTGCCGACCCTTGGAGTGATTGGGAGGAAAATTCAGCTACTTTTTTCCTGAAAATTGGTAAAACCCCACACCCTGCCCCCAGGAAAAACTTTTTCAGCAGACCCTAATTAAGACTGTCTGCTGTGGTTTTTAACCAAAGGATAAAACAATTAATATCTTCTTGGACTTGTAGCCATGTATTATAATAGTTATTAACCAGATTTTCTAGTTTTTGTTTTTCCAATTCAAAACCGTAGATATTGCGAACAACGTGCCGAAAGCTTAGGTATTCATTAAGTTTATACACTGTATCTTCTCGTAATACAGCAGGACGATAATCTTGAGGTTTGCTCATACGATTTAATAGCCTTCTATGCCAGTCATAACTAGATGGTAAGCCACCATTTAACTCAGAGGCGATAATTTGAAAAATTCGTTCACATCCTGTATAAAAGTTATGGAGTTTTAGGGCTAAACTTTCGGCACAAATATCGGCTAGTGCCGGGTTGGTTAGCATTTCCGCTTGAACTAAACGCATTTGGCTTTCTAGCCGATTTAATCTATTAACTTCAGTGGCAATATCAAGAGCGATTTCTTGTAATTCACTGGCACTCATCGGACGCATAAAGACATTCTCCTGTTTGCAAAACTCTTTTAAGAAAATGAGGTTCTAAGTCTTCTATAGGCTTTAAATCAATCCAGCGATCGCTAATTAAATTAACTTTTCCTAAAGCTTGAAAAAAACTTTCTGGAGGTATGCCAGCCACTGCTAGATCAATATCAGAAGTTTCCTGAAATTTACCTTTAACTAAAGAACCAAACAGGATAATTTTTGTAATTGGGAAATTTTTTTTTAGATAATCAATAACTGGCGGCAGATTTTTCCTCGCCTCTTGAGCCAATTTTTGATTATATTCCTGCTGTTCTTTTTGGCGTTTTTGCCAATATTCAAGATAGGGATTATTGACCGACATAATAATTATAATAGCGAGGTATTTAGCTTAAGTTTCTGCCCATTGTTGAAAGAAAATTTCAATATCTTTCTCTAAGTTGCTGTAGATTTTTCTTGCCCTGTCTAAATTAATTTTCAATTGTTCATAATCAATATTCCTGCCGTAGGCATGGCGAAAAAAGTGCTAAAATCCTCGTAAACCATTCAACAAAGCAGCGGTTTCTGAAGAAATAAAAGCAGGACAAATTCTGGGGATAGGGACAGTCATTCTGTTTAATAAGGCTGTATGCCATTGCTGGGTATCGGCAATATGATTTTCAAAACAGGCCGCCACTATTTTAAGTAAATCCTCAGTGGCACTGTATAAATTATGGATTTGATAAGCAATGCTTTCTAGGCGAATGACATCATCGGGATTAACACCTTCGGCTCTAACAGCCACTTTATCATCGATCGCTTTGATTAGCTGTAATTGAGCATTTATATCAGCTTTCAACAGAATTAGTTGTCGGTTGTCCATAAAATTCCTTCTTCCCGAATTCGGTGGGCAAAATGACAGTTTTTCAGCAGAATAATATCTACCTCTCTCCCCAGATAATAGGAAAGAATACTAATAGCATCAAAGTGCAATTCGGGATTGATATTTTCGACGGCAATATCCACATCAGAACCGGGGTGAAATTTATAGGGACGAGTCGCGGAGCCAAAGATATAAGCTCGATTAATTCCGTATTTTACAGCATTTTCATGAAGCCATTGTTGAGTTTTTGCCCGCAGGGTTTGTCTTTCCTGTTCCCGTTGAATATCTCTTTCTTTCCCCCCTACTCTCCTTGATCAGGGGGGTGCCGAACTGTTTGGTACTTTATTGATGACGACAATGCCCAATTAGCAAAGGTTTGAGCTATCACCACTACAATAAAATCACTACCTAGGGTTTGCGGCAAAAAGTTTTTCGGTGGGGGTAGGGTGTGGGGTGTGGGGTGTGGGGTGTGGGGTTTTACCAGTTTTGAGGTGGCCAATTACCTAATTTTCAGGGAAAAAGTGCCTAAATTTCCCCCCGATCACTGCC
>NZ_JADBTZ010000176.1:0-3269 GCF_020245885.1 Microcystis sp. M165S2
CTCGGGCTACATCAAATGTTCCCAAAAAATATAGAAGAGCTAATGCAAATTAGCCGCTATCGGTTGAAGGATTACATCAAGGGACAAAGAGCTATATCGCTTGCCCTATCTACCTTCTAGCTCGCTTGTCCCCCTCTCAGGGTTATCAAATTTAACAATTTGGGAATAGAGATTACCGTAACGCTTCATTTAAATTTCCGATGATGACAATAAATTAATCTGGTTTTGCTTCTCGTTCACGTTGGGTTTTAATCCAGTTACCTAATTCTCCTCCCAATTCATCGATTAACTGACTGACGTATTCATAGCGTTTCAGATCGATCAACTTAAAATCTAATAAAAGTCGGGTCTGATGTCTGAGAACGGCTAACTCGGTGTTGATATATTCAAGTTTGGCAAGCTTACTTTTGGCAAATTTAGCCCTGATTAAATTCTCTAGTATGCTATAAAGTTGGTTGATCACCCTGTCCCCTATCGTGAACTTGTGAACCCTAGGAAAACGCTCTATAATCGGAACGTACCACTTCACCAAATCATAGCACTTTTGAATCACCGATAACTCTTTCATTGCCTTCATAAAATTTAACATTAACGCCATTTTCTCAAAAAAATCGACCCGCCCTTAGGTGGGAAAGAAAAGAAAAGAGAAAAAATAGGGAATGAGGGTAAAAAGGGAAAAAAGAGAAAAAGGGTTAGAGAGTTCTCTTCTACAGTATCAAGAATAGTCTATATGTACTATAAGCAATAAAAAAATCGCCGGAAAAGGGAAAAAGAGAAAAGAATAAAGGGAAATCAAGTCCTGGGGAAGCGGCAGACAACTCGAAAACCGTCGTTGTAGTTGAGGCGGTTGCCGGGGAGGTCCCAGAGACGATTCGCACCGCGACAGTTCCTCGGATCGAGGCTCCAAGAACCGCCGCGTAGTACCCTTATTCTTTGATTACTTAATAGTTGTATAACATTATTTTCATCAAGTAAATATTGCTCCGCGCTTTGTTCTTCATCCCAAACTTCGCTATCGGTCTGTGTTTTATCCTGATAGCTGTTGTGCCAAGGATCTAAACACCATTCATAGACATTGCCGTGCATATCATAGATTCCCCAAGCATTCGCGGGAAAGCTCTTAACCGGAGTTGTTCCTTCTCGATATTCGCCTTTACTGCCAGGGCCGTAGGTATAGTTACCATCAAAATTAGCCAATTCCGTTGACAGGGTTTCGCCAAAGTAAAAGGGGGTTGTGGTTCCCGCTCGACAGGCGTATTCCCACTGCGCTTCGGTGGGTAGCCGATAATCTTTCTGGGTCTTCCGACGTAGCCGCGCGCAGAATTCGATCGCATCTCGCCAACTAATCTGCTCCACGGGTCGCCGAGGGTCGCCTTTAAACTGCGAAGGGTCGGGATTTAGATATTCTACTACCTTCTCCCAACCCGCGACCACCGCCCATTGCTCTTGGGTAATCGGGGTTTGTCCCATCAAAAAGCTCTCTACGCTGACGGGGTGTTGGGGTCGTTCATCCTCATCACCATTTTCTCCCTTCGGGCATCCCATCAGAAATTCACCGGACGGTACGAGGACGAGAGAGAGTTCTATTAGGGGTTCTTGATAAACCGTTATCTGCTGACTAAGCTTACTGATAATTGTGATGGTCACTGCTGTCGTTCGCCGGTGGATTGAAAAGAAGAACTCTTCGGTTTCCCTACCAAGCTCTCCTTTTCGGTTGATTTTTGGATACCTCTAGGATATCGCCGGAGTCGGTCTGGACTTTCCCTACTTCACGCCCGATGGATTCCCATCCACCGGCTCTGGAATTAACTCTGGCAAATATTCACCACAGTGGGAAAGTGCTGGGGAAGCGGCAGACAACTCGAAAACCGTTGTTGTTGTTGTTGCGGTTGTCGGGGTTGTTCCTGTTACGATTCGCACTGCGACAGTTCCTCGGATTGTTGTTCCAAGAACCGCCGCTCTATTGCCGACCCCAATGTTTTTATTATGCCGACTCAGTGGTTATTTAGGATAGTCTGCCAATACTTTTTAAGATTTTTTGGCGCAAATGATGGCTATCCGCATGGCTCAGGTGAGCGAACCAAGCGGTTAATCTTCGCTCGAATTCGCTTTGGCTCAAAAGACCCGCTTCTAGCTCTCTTTGTAAACTTTGTAAACGCTGTCTTCCCCGTTGTAGGTTATCGCTACGAACTCGAATACGATCTGGCAACACTCGATATCCGACAAAATTCGCACCGTGAACAGTAGCGAAGAGTTGGCTTTTGACGGGATGAATTTTTAGCCGTAAGGTCGTAAGGTAGGCTTCTATATCCTGCCGTGCTTGTTGGAGTATCTCTTTGTCATCACTAAATAGAGCAAAGTCATCAACATAGCGCAAATATTGCTGAATTTTCAATTTTTCTTTGACAAAATGGTCAAATCCGTCTAAAAATACATTAGAAAAAAATTGACTGGTTAGATTACCGATAGGAAGTCCTCGACGACGTTGGAGCGGGGTTAGCAGGTCATCACCTGGATAGTAGTTAGATACGGGATCTTGGGGATTGCTACTATCAATAATTAGATCGATTAGGGCTAGGGTGCGGGGACATTTGAGTTTACGATGTAAGGTACTTTTTAGGATTTCATGGTCGATGCTGGGGAAATATTGACAGATATCGCATTGTAGAATATAGCGATTATGGCGAGCAAAGTGAATAAAGCGTTTTAAGGCGCGATGTGTCCCAAATCTAGTTCGATTGGCATAACTATCAAAGTTGACACTCCCATCGCTAAAAGCGAGGGATTCTTGGTTCATCGAGTTTCCTTGATCTGGCAGGACGTATCCAACCAAACCAGAGGGAATCTCTCCCCAAGCGTATTAGTTTCGGTATGCCCTACCGTACTTAGTCCCTTTTTGAGAATATTGATAGCGGCGTTAATATCTCTATCTTCTACATAGCCACAATGGGGACAAACATGGGTTCTAGTAGATAGAGATTTAGCTACTTTTTGACCACAATTAGAACAGTTTTGACTCGTGTTATGGGGGGCTACTGCTACCGTAGCCTTACCATATTTAAAACCAAAATATTCTAACCATTGCCGAAAAGTTGACCAAGCCACATCATTAATAGATTTAGCAAGTTTAGAGTTTTTTACCATGCCTTTAACATTTAAATCTTCGTAAGCGATAAAATCGTTAGATTTAATGACGCGCAATGCCTCTTTTGCGACAAAGCCTTTACGTTGCCTACTTACTCTTAAATGCTTTCTAGCATACCTCTTTC
>NZ_JADBTZ010000177.1:0-7491 GCF_020245885.1 Microcystis sp. M165S2
AGCACCGCAATACCTATCAAAGCTGATAATTGTTATAGCTATTGCTTACACAAGTGCCACAATGCAAGGTAAAAAAATTAAGGATATGGGAATCCAAAAATATGTCACAAGACCTGAAAAAAGATATAAAGGTCAACGCAGACACAGCAGTTTTTATGTGGGTCAACATCTCTATTATTGGCTCGGGCTACATCAAATGTTCCCAAAAAATATAGAAGAGCTAATGCAAATTAGCCGCTATCGGTTGAAGGATTACATCAAAGGGCAAAGAGCTATATCGCTTGCCCTATCTACCTTCTAGCTCGCTTGTCCCCCTCTCAGCCCTTCTCCCCCAATACTATCGGGACGGGGAAGAATTGATCGGGGGTAAAGAAGAAGAAATTTCGCCACCTCGATCGAATATTTCCAGATTCCATTGACCGAAACGATTACTTTCAAAAGCAATAAAACGACCGTTACCACTAATCGTCGGACGACGCACTTCTCCTAAAATATTTTCGGTGATATTTTTTGCTTGTAGAGTTTGTCGATCATAAATATATATATCGGGTTTACCGGACTGTTCCGATACATAAACAATATAGCGACCATCGGCACTAATATCCGGTTGATCTTGATAGGTTTTTGCTTGATTTAACCCCGGCAGGGGAACTAAACGATTAGCCACTCGATCGAATAAATAAATCGTTCGTTGTCCCAGGCGATCGGAGGCAAAGACCAGATAACGACCATCGTAGTTAAAACGGGGATTATCTTCAGAGGAAGGGGTATTTAAAGTATTTCCTAAAAGCTGTTGGGGAGGGGTGACAAAACCTGCATCACTACATCCCCCCAGACTGATGATATTAACCGCAAGAAAAAGTCCAAGAAGTTTAGGAAACCTGATCATCGGTCGGCGCTGGGGAAGGAAGGATACAACAATTAATATCATCCAGACAAACTTTACCCCAATGCAATGCCCAACGCACCAATTCCACCCGATTATCGGTTTTTGTTTTTGTCAAGATATTACTAATATGATTATCAACGGTACGCTTGCTAATCTCTAGCTTTTCCGAGATTTCTTGATTAGTTAAACCATTAGCCACTAAATCGAGTATTTCTAGCTCTCGATCGGATAATGAAGCGGCTGTTTGAAACTTCCCAGCAGACATAAGTATAATTCCTCTCGTATATGTACTTATCATTCTAGAAGAATTTTTCCCCTAGGAATCGATAATCAGTAATCAGTGATCAGTAAACAGTAATCAGTGAAAAGACAGCACTGTTACTGCCATTTGATGATGCACACTTAATACATACTGCTCACTTAATACTCAAAACCTGACAGGGGGACAAGCTGGCTGAACTCCTTACAGCACAAGCTTTTTGGGGTGTTCGAGCGAAAAAGTTCGATGCAGCTCACCCCCCGTTGTTGATAAGAATTTCTAGTAAGCTCGCCCAAATCCCTGATTCTCTCGTTAGCTTTTTGGCTGAAAGCGATGTATCTGTTTGTAACTGAGGAGCCTCAAAACCTTTATGGACAATGCTTTGAGAGGGATTGTTCCCCTGTCAGACTCAAAACTGATCACTGATCACTGATCACTGATTCAAGGCTGACGGCTGGTACTATATAATAAAAAACGCTCCTTAGTTAGATATTGAGAAAAACATGGAAGTTATCCCCGCTATTGATATTCTCGAGGGCAAATGTGTGCGACTTTATCAGGGAGATTACCAACAATCGCAGGTTTTTAACGATAATCCCGCAATAGTGGCGCGAGAATGGGTCAATCAGGGGGCAACCAGATTACATTTAGTTGATTTGGATGGAGCCAAAGAGGGTAAATCGGTTAATTTGTCAACTATTGAAACAATTCTTAATGATATTGCCATTCCCGTACAGGTAGGGGGTGGACTGCGGGATCTAGAAACGGTGAGTAATCTCCTAAAAATCGGGGTAGAAAAGGCGATTTTAGGGACAGTAGCCGTAGAAAAGCCAGAATTAGTCAGCGAACTTTGTCAAAGCTTTCCGGGGCAAATAATTGTCGGTATTGATGCCCGCGATGGCAAAGTAGCCACCCGGGGTTGGTTAGAAACTTCCGAGGTAGAGGCGATCGCTCTTGGTCAAGATATGGCAAAAAGAGGAGCCAGCACGATTATCTACACTGATATTCATCGAGATGGCACGCTTTCTGGCCCTAATCTCGCTGCTTTGCGAGAATTAGCCGAATCTGTCGAGATTCCCGTGATCGCCTCTGGGGGCATTAGTTCCCTGACGGACCTACTGAGTTTATTGTCTTTGGAACCTTTAGGAGTAACGGGAGTAATCGTGGGCCGCGCCCTTTATACCGGTGCAGTTAACCTCTCGGAAGCGATTAGCGCGATCGGATCGGGCCGTTGGCAGGATCTACCCCCGAATTTTTTCGCTTAACGGACTTGTTTGAGAGTATCCACCTGTTTATTGAACATATCGGTAAATAGTCCCAAAACAGTGCGATTTTCATTGACTTTGATGTTAACGCTCACGGACATCCCCGATTGCAGCGGTAGAGTGGATTGATCTTTCAAAACTAACTCTTGACTGTTCAAGCGTACCCGGACAGGAAACCGATAAAAACGGTGATTCTCATCGGGAGGTAAAGCATCGGAACCGATCGAGATTACTTCTCCCTTAATATCGCCGTATTCACTGTAGGAAAAGGAATCAATGCGAATATCGGCTTTTTGTCCCACGCGCACAAAACCGATGTCTTGGTTAATCACGTCCACCTCTGCCACTAAACAACCTTTAGCGGCATCTTTGACCTGGGTGGGACAGCCATCGGGAACAAGTTTTAATAATGCTTCCGCTTGACTTGGTTGGGGAACAAACCCAGGCCGCGCCTTGAGATCAAAGACCACACCATCAATCGGGGCGGTAATTTTTTGATATTTAATGGTCTGTTGTGCTTGACTAATTTGACTATCTAACTCAGCAATGCGCTTGTTGTTATCAATGATAATGCGACTGATCTGACTATCGATTTCAGCGATCCGTTTGTAATTGTCCGCCATTTTATCGCGCACATCTTTTTCCGTGATTACCGTGGTATTAATCAGCTTTTCTTGCGCTTGGGAGATCAACAGGAAATAACGCTTTTCTTCCTGTTCCAGGCGGGAAATTTCGGCGATGCGGGTTTGTACTTCTTTCTCTTGTTTTTCTCGATCGATTTTGCCATTAGCCTCTTGCTGCTGTAATTCATTCTGGCGATCGGTTACCGATTGTTTTTGCTTATTAATCTGATAACGGGCGATCGCTCCTTCATCCCCCAAGGGTTCAATATCCTTAAGAATATTACGCTCGATATCCAAGCTTTCTTGGCCCTGCTTCATCGAATTGGCATTACGAGTTTTAATTTCTTCAAGGACGAGACGATCTTTGATTAATTGCGAGCGGGCATCGGCCAACTGTACCCTGGTTTGGGCCAATTGTTTTTCTAATTGTTCCATTTCCAATCTAGCGGCCGCTTGTCGAGAATTGGACTCCCGTCGGGCAGCCCCTAAACGGGCTAATTGATCCCCTTGTAAAGCAGAGCTAGAAGCACCTTCACTGACCTGTGCTTGATAAAGTTGATTTTCCGCCACTAAAGCGGCACGATTACGGGCTAAATCGGCGATTTCACTCGGTAATTTTAATTGAGCGATCGAACTCTCCACTTGTGCCGGTGTCAGATCCTGCGCCATTAACAGACGATAGAATTGATTTTCCTTCTCAGCACTGGCGCGAATTTTTCTCAAGGATTCTAACTGCACTTGCGAGGCACTGGAATCCATTAAAACCAGTACATCACCTTTGTTAACTCGATCGCCGTCTTTAACTTTAACTTCCTGTACTACCCCATTCACCGGTGCTTGTACTTCTTGGACTTTGCCCTGGGGTTTAAGTTGTCCTTGAGCGCCGACCACCTGCTCGATTTTGGCGAGCGCTGACCAAATTAAAGCAGCAGTGGTGACACTCATTAATGTCCAGATAATCGTCCGCGACCAAATGGGCGATTGTTTCAGGATCACCGATTGTTCTGGTGGGCTGAAAGTGGGTAAAGAAGGGGTAATACTTTTATTTTTCGTGGTAGTGGCCACGTTTTTACCCGCTTGGGTCAGTTCATCGCTTTTAGGGTTGCTGTTGCCGTTTTGACCGTTGTTAGAATTACCGTTCATGGAGATTCTCCTATATTTATTTTTTCAGTAATCAGTGAACCGATAACCGTTTACTGATAACTGATAACTGACGACTGACTGACTAGATTTGCGAATCCTGTTGTTTATAGAGAGTATAGTAAAGGCCTTTTTTGGCCATTAATTCCTCGTGGGTGCCTTCCTCCGCTACTGTCCCTTTATCCATCATGACAATAATATCGGAGGATTTGATCGAAGCTAAACGATGGGTAATAAAAAAGACCGTATGATCCTTGAAAACTTCTTTGAGATTCAGACACACTTGCCGTTCGGTGTTATAGTCGAGGGCGCTGGTGGCCTCATCAAGAATGAGAATTTGCGGTCTTTGCAGGACGGAACGAGCGATCGCAACCCGTTGTCGTTGTCCCCCCGATAGGGATGCCCCCCGTTCACCGACGCGGGTATTATAGCCATTGGGCAGGGTCATAATAAATTCGTGGGCCGCCGCCGTTTTCGCTGCCGAGACAATTTCCTCCACAGTCGCATCGGGGTTAGTCAGGGCGATATTTTCCTGTACCGTACCGTCAAATAATAGGGTTTCTTGGGGAACCATGCCGATTTGACGACGCAGGGAATAGAGTTCCACTTTGTTGATATCATAGCCGTCGATGAGAATCCGTCCCGATTCTGGTTCGTAGAGACGGGCTAATAGTTTAGTGATGGTACTTTTCCCAGCACCACTTTCTCCCACCAAAGCGACAAAAGTACCGGCGGGGAATTCTAAATTGACGTTGTATAGTTGCAGGGGTCCGTGGGGATTGAAGCGGAAAGCGAGGTTTTCGTAGGTGACAGTGCCTTTAATTAAGGGCATGGGGATGTTTTGGCGATCGAGTTCCGCTTCTTGGGGAGTATCAACGATATCGGCTAATCTTTCCAGGGATAAGCCAGTTTCTTGGAAGTTTTGCCAGAGTTGGGTCAAACGCAGAATCGGCGAGGTAACGTAGGAAGAGATAATCCGGAAGGCGATTAATTGACCAAGAGTGAGTTTTCCGTCTAAAACTAGGGCTGCTCCCACCCAAAGCACTAATAAACCCGATAATTGGTTAAAGAAGTGACTAAAGGAACCGG
This sequence comes from Microcystis sp. M165S2, assembly GCF_020245885.1. Lineage (NCBI taxonomy): Bacteria > Bacillati > Cyanobacteriota > Cyanophyceae > Chroococcales > Microcystaceae > Microcystis > Microcystis sp. M165S2. The sequence continues at coordinate 5,266 of NZ_JADBTZ010000177.1, forward strand.
CCAAAGTTGAGGTCATTACCGTTTGAAAACCTTCGGCCACATAGCGCGCATAACGTTCTTGCCACTGCCAACGGGAACGCAATTCGATATTCTGTGCTTTTACTGTTTGGATTCCCGTCATCACCTCCACCAGATAGGATTGGGTTTCGGCGTTTCGTTCCGCTTTTGCGCGCAGTTGTCGCCGCACGATCGGTGCGAAAATAGCTGTGGAGAGAACTAAAATCGGCACGACTCCCAGGGCCCAAACAGTTAGAATCGGGCTATAGATCAACATAACCACAATGTAGATAACCGAGAAAATGGCATCTAATACCACTGTTAGGGCTGTGCCCGTTAAAAATTGCCGAATATTCTCTAATTCGTTGATTCTTGTCGAAATTTCCCCCACTGGCCGCCGTTCAAAGTATTTCAGGGGTAAGCGCAGCAGGTGATCGATAATTTCTGAACCGAGGGTCATGTCGATGCGGTTAGTGGTATCGACAAAAAGGGAAGTTCTCAAAAAGGTTAAAATTCCCTCAAAAACGGCAATTACTAACAGGAAAACCCCGAGGGTATTCAAGGTTTCCGGGCTATTCTGCACAATCACTTTATCGATGATCACCTGAATCATCAAGGGATTGGCCAGGGCAAATAACTGCACGAAGAAAGAAGCGATAAAAACTTCTATTAAGACTCGTTTATGTTTCTTGACAGAAGGCCAAAACCATGATAGGCCAAAACGCTGTTGCTGGGTGTGTTTGGTGGGTTTGAGCAGAATCACTTCCCCTTTTTCGCCCCAAGATTCCAGAAATTCGCTGGTTTTGCGTTTAATTATCCCCCTTTGGGGAACAGCGATCGTGGTTTCCCGTTGATTAATTTCGTAGAGGATAACGATGGTGTCTTGCCAGCGAATTAGGGCAGGAGGGTTGATATTGGGCAAGGAAGAAGCATTTAGGGGTACTAATTGGCTATGGAGTCCCACTACCTCGGCCACAGCCCCACACAGGGGCAGGGAAAGGCTGCCGGTTCTTTGCAGTTGATCCCCTAGGATGCGTTGGATCACGTCCTTGCGAAAGGGGATATTAAAATATTTGCAGAGCATCTGAAAACAGGCACTCACCGCCTCTAGTTCCGTTTTTCCCCCGAAAAAAGCATAGGATTTGCGGTTTTTCTCGACAGTTTTTTCAAGGTCGATATCGCTGGTGATGTCGCTTATTTTTCCCTGGGGGATATCTAATACCTGGGTGGGTTTATTTCCCTTGATCACTTGGGTTTCTAGGATATCATCCGTTTCTGTTTCCGCAGCCGCTTCGGTTTCAACTGTCAAGAATTCATCTAACTGGTCGGAGGAAAGACCTAATAAGCGCGTGTTAGTCGGATTGTTCTGGGTGATAACTGTGCCGATAGGATAATTATCGGTATTTTCGCTGACTAACCAGAGATAATCATCGTTAATCTGGTTGTAGGACACACAAGCTTTGTTGAAAAGAGCCTGAGCAATTTCTTTCAGGTCTCCCCCACCCCAGGCCTGTTGATTAAGATAGGAGCCTAGGAGAGCATAAACTTCAGCGATCGAGGTTTCTTTAAAGAAATATTGCTTAAATTCCGGGTAATTTTTGATTAAAGACCAAAAATCCTCTTGTTTTAAGGTTAAACAGATCGTGACTTCCGAAGAAGCGATCACCGTTTCACAGGGGGTAGCGCGCAGAAGACTCATCCACCCGAATAAATCCCCCGGCTGTAATTTAGCCAAAGTGACCGGCAGCGGATTGTTAACCCTAGCATCGTAACCCAAAAGTCTGGCCTCTCCCTCGTAGAGAAGGACGAGGTGAGAGGGTAAGCGGTCACACTTGAGTATGGCATTGCCCATCTCATAGCGAAAGGGTTGTAATTTCTGGCCCAGAGAACGTCTAACCTCGACGGGCAGGCGATCGAAGGGCTGTACGGTCTCCAGAAAGGCGGTAAAATCTAAAGTGGTATAACTCATTGGCTAGGCGAAAATTGACTAAGTTGGCAAATAATTAGGGTTTGCGGCAAAAAGTTTGTTGGTGGGGGTAGGGTGTGGGGTGTGGGGTGTGGGGTGTAGGGTTTTACCGATTTTCAGGTGGTCAATTACCTAATTTTCAGGGAAAAAGTCCCGGAATTTTCCCCCCAATCACTCCAATCGCTGGCACTTTTTGATTGACAAAAAGTCTAAAAGTCTTATCGAACAATGTTTTTAGATTTATCCAGCAAACCCTAATTAGG
>NZ_JADBTZ010000178.1:0-22023 GCF_020245885.1 Microcystis sp. M165S2
AATAGCGACTCTTGTTCTGGTGTGGGGTAAAATCGGTAAGAATAGGCTTTTTCCATGGGGAGCATTTTAGCATATATTTCGTAAATGTGTTAATATTTAACAGTAAAGCCGTCGTAGAACGACGGGGTTTCAGACCCAAAGTTTTCGATGACCAAATCTTCTTAGCCTACAATTAAAAATATTAGAGAGTTTCATCGGGATTCCTTCTCGAACTAACAGACAGCATCAATGATTGACTGGACTCCTTATCTCGAATCTATCTCGGAAAAGTACGCCCAATGGGAGACATTTTACACCCTCACCGACGTAGAGGGAAAAACGCGCCCAGCGAAAACTGCACCCTTGCTAAGGGATTTGTGGGTACAGACGATTGAAAAAGAACGGGAAAACCCGCAAGAAAGAGCAGAAAGACCAGAAAAAACCGAAAGATTCACGGTTTTAGAAGGTTTACGCAAGTATAAGGCTAATCACGTTCTTTTAAAAGGTCGTCCGGGTTCAGGAAAATCGACCGCTTTAGCAAGATTGTTATTAGAAGAAGCGCAAAGCTTGCGCCCAAATCAACAAAATCAGGCTAAAATCATTCAAATTCCCATTCTCATCGAATTACGCTTGTATGAAACCTCAATTCTTGATTTAATTTTACAATTCCTGAAACGCCATAAATTAATTATTGATAGTAATACCCTAGAAAGTTGGCTGTTAGAAAATCAGAATTTTAGACCATTATTATTATTTGATGGTATCAATGAATTGCCCTCAGATCCTGCACGACAGAAATTAAAAAACTTTCGCCAGCAGTATGCAGAAATCCCGATGATTTTCACGACAAGGGATTTAGGCAGCGACGACTTAGATATTGAAAAAAAGCTGGAAATGCTCCCCCTGACTGAACCACAGATGCGGGATTTTGTCAAGACCTATTTGCCCAAAAAAGGCGAAGAAATGCTTAAACAGTTGGGAAATCGTCTCAAGGAATTGGGAGAAACTCCTCTGCTTTTGTGGATGCTTTGTTCAGTTTTTGATAATAATGAGAACAAAATTCCTGCTAATTTGGGCTTACTTTTCCGACGTTTTACCGAAATTTATGACAAAGGATTAAAAGCAGATGTTCCTACTTACCAAGAATCGCGGTATTGGTGGCGAGAATTGCTGCAAGTGTTAGCTTGGAAAATGACACAAGGGGAGTCAAAAACTGAGATTCAGGTGGCTATTTCCCGAACAGAAGCAGAGGAAGAATTAACGAAATTTATCAAAAATAAAGGATTTCCCGAATATTACAGTAAGCAGTGGTTAGAGGATTTATTGAAATATCATCTAATTCACCTAGAAGGTAATGAGAAAATTGCTTTTCGCCATCAACTGATTCAAGAATACTACACGGCTGAGGAATTACAGAAAAAACTACGCCATCTCAAGGATGAGCAGTTAAAGTGGGACTATTTGAATTATCTCAAATGGACGGAACCTATGGCGTTGCTGTTGGGGTTATTGGATAATGAAACCGAAGCAAAACGGGTGGTTAAGTTAGGGTTAGAGATTGATTTACAATTAGGAGCGAGGTTAGCGGGAGAAGTCAACTTTAAGTTTCAAAAGCAGACAGTGGAATTAGTGCTGCGGTTGGATGTACCGAAACTGTTTAAGGTGGAATTATTGGGACTAACAAAGTCTATTGAAGTTGTTAATGAGTTACTCAAGGCTTTAGAAGACTCTGATAAGGATGTTCGTTGGGAGGCAGCCGAGGCTTTGGGTAATATTGGCTCAGAAACAGCCATTGCGGGGTTACTCAAGGCTTTAGAACACTCTGATTATCATGTTAGTTGGAACGCAGCCGAGGCTTTGGCTAAGATTGGCTCGGAAACAGCGATTCCGGGGTTACTCAAGGCTTTAGAAGACTCTTATAAGTATGTTCGTGGGAACGCAGCCGAGGCTTTGGCTAAGATTGGCACAGAAACAGCGATTCCGGGGTTACTCAAGGCTTTAGAAGACTCTTATAAGTATGTTCGTGGGAACGCAGCCGAGGCTTTGGGTAATATTGGCTCAGAAACAGCGATTGCGGGGTTACTCAAGGCTTTAGAAGACTCTTATGAGTATGTTCGTTTGAATGCAGCCGAGGCTTTGGGTAAAATTGGCTCAGAAACAGCTATTCCGAGGTTACTCAAGGCTTTAGAAGACTCTCATTGGTATGTTCGTAGGGACGCAGCCGAGGCTTTGGGTAAAATTGGCTCAGAAACAGCCATTCCGGGGTTACTCAAGGCTTTAGAAGACTCTGATAATAATGTTCGTTGGAAGGCAGTCGAGGCTTTGGGTAATATTGGCACAGAAACAGCTATTCCGGGGTTACTCAAGGCTTTAGAAGACTCTAATAATTATGGTCGTAGGAAGGCAGTCGAGGCTTTGGCTAAGATTGGCTCAGAAACAGCTATTCCGAGGTTACTCAAGGCTTTAGAAGACTCTCATTGGTATGTTCGTAGGAATGCAGCCGAGGCTTTGGGTAATATTGGCACAGAAACAGCTATTCCGGGGTTACTCAAGGCTTTAGAAGACTCTGATGGGTTTGTTCGTGAGAAGGCAGCCGAGGCTTTGGCTAAGATTGGCTCGGAAACAGCTATTCCGGGGTTACTCAAGGCTTTAGAAGACTCTGATAACGATGTTCGTGAGAAGGCAGCCGAGGCTTTGGGTAAGATTGGCTCGGAAACAGCTATTCCGGGGTTACTCAAGGCTTTAGAAGACTCTGATGGGTTTGTTCGTTGGGAGGCAGCCGAGGCTTTGGGTAATATTGGCTCGGAAACAGCTATTCCGGGATTACTCAAGGCTTTAGAACACTCTGATGAGTATGTTCGCAGGAAGGCAGCCGAGGCTTTGGGTAAGATTGGCTCAGAAACAGCGATGACTGAACTTATCAAATGCCTGAAAAATCCTGCTTTTGTCACATTAAATAATGGCGAGACTCTCTCTAAAGCTAGAGAAGCACTAGACACAATTCAAAACAAACTTAAATACTATCACCCCCTCTCCCAACCCATGAATCAACAAGTTTACATCTCCTACAACTGGCAAGAAGACAGCAACGAAATGGCTAATCAACTCGTCCAAGCTTTTGCCGCTAAAGGAATTGAGATTATTCGGGATAAAACCCACACCACCTATAAAGACTCCATCAAAAACTTTATGCAGCAAATTGGACAGGGGAAATGTGTCGTCGCCGTCATCAGCGATAGATACTTAAAATCAGAAAACTGTATGTTTGAATTAGTAGAAATTGCTAGAAATGGTGACTTTTATCAAAGAATATTCCCGATTATTTTACCAGATGCCAGAATTCATAAAGACTTCGAGCGCATAGACTACCTGAAATATTGGGAAGACGAAAAAGCAAAACTACAAGCAAAATACAAACAAATTGATTTAGCTAAAACTAATAGTATCTTGGCGACATTAAACTTATATGATGAAATCAGGGGCAATATTGATAATCTAACTAACATTCTTAGAGATATGAATACTCTCAATATCGACTTACACCGCCAATCGGAATTTGCAGCTATGATTCAAGCAGTAGAAACTAAACTTGCAGAGGATGGTCAAAATATTCCTACTTCTTCTGAAAAAAACGCATCCCTATCATCTATTACCTATGATTTAAGAGGAGCTACCATTGGCAATTTAGCTCATAATGTGCAAGGAAGCCAACAGAATTATCCCCAGCAACTTAATAACAATAACCCAGAGAAAAAATAACATGGTTCAGCAACTTAATAACACCCAAATCGCCATCAATACTTTATTGAATAAACTCAAAGATTCTCTCCCCCAGATCCGCGCTAAAGCCGCCGAAGTTTTGGGAAAAATTGGCAATAGCAGCCTTGCCGATACCTTAGTATCTCATTTAATGCAAGAAAATGATCTTAATGTTCGCCTGAATCTGATTCGAGCTTTAGGAGAAATTGGCAATGAATCCGCCATTCCTTGCCTAGCTTTCTGCTTATCTGATGCTAATCCCGATATTCGGATAATCACGGCAGAATCTCTCGGAAAAATTGGTAGTGAAAAAGCAATATCCTATCTCATTCAATCCCTACAAGATAAGGAAGTAAAAGTTCGTGTCACAGCCACAATTGCTTTAGGTGAAATTGGACTAGAAGATGTTATTCCTTATCTAGTAAATGTATGTTCCGATGAAGATGATAGCGTGCGTTTCAGTGCTGTTGATGCCCTCGGTAAGATTGGCTCTCGTTATGCAGTAAACTGATATGAAATTGAGTACAGAATCCCTCGATTTAATTATCAGAACCCTTGCCAAAAGACTATTCACAGACAAGAATCCAAGTATTCGGATTAAAGCCGCTCAATCCTTAGCTAAACTTGCCACCGAAAAAGCCATTCCCACTCTATGCCAAGCCCTAGAAATTGAAGCCGATCTTAATGTCAGTTTTGCCATTATGGATGCTATAATTATCATCAGTAATCTTCAATCTTCTAATCCTATGTCAGAAGCTTCTAAATATGACCTTCGTGGAGCAAATATTGCTAACTTTGCCGATACGGTGCAAGGAGATCAAAAAGCAGTTCAACATAATTACGCCACACCCCAAAATTTAGCCGAAGCCGCCCAAGAAATTCAACAACTTATCAGCCAACTCACCCAAACTTATCCCACTAATACCGAAGTTGAAAAACAAACTTTTGTCGCACAAGTTGACGCAGAAATCAAGAAAAATTCTCGCCTAAGAAGCATTTTAATCACGGGAGGAATTGAATTAATTAAAATTCTCTGTCCTCCCCTCGGTATTCCCATTGAAATGGGTAAAAAATGGCTAGAAACTGCTAATTTAAGTGAGTAAACCGAGAGGTTTAATAATCTCCTAATGATACAAATCCCGAAGTCCGCCGCTGATGGGTTTTATTTTTGAATTAGCACAATTATAACCATAAGTCAAGCTTTTTTGATGATAATTAGGGTCTGCTGAATAATGGTAAAACCCTTTTAAAATAAAGCTTTTGACCTGTTAAAGTCCGATGTTAGTGCAAGAAAATAGGATTGGGACTTTCAAAAACCTTGCATTATCCTTCTTGTAGTACATTGCTTGGTACAAAAAACAAGGGCAACAAAGCCTGAAACGACCGGCTACTGACTCCTGACTCCTGACTCCTACCACCACCGAAAAACTTTTTCAGCAGACCCTAATTAACTTTTTTGTTGGTGATATCTTGACCCTGTTCCAGTTTTGGAGACAACCAGTATTTCTATTCTAATAAGGTCTCTTTAATTGTTGTTAAAACTTTGCTATCTTTGACCATCCAAGCATGAAGCAATACCGGAATGGAAATTTCTTTGCCCACCGATAAACGAGAACTATGGGCGGGAAATATCATTAAATCGTAGGGAGTCCAGATAATTGTGGTTTTAATTTTATTTAAAATTTGTTGACAATCTTGATTTAAATCCTCTAGAAATTGACTCCCCGGCTGCATTTGTCTAATCCCATCTAAAGGTAAACTATACGCGGTTAAAGTGCCTCGATTCGGAGCAGAAATATTTAGGTAACGTTGCACTCTTTCCACTCCTCCCAATCTTTGCAGGTAGTAGCGGGTAATTAATCCTCCCATACTAAACCCAATCAGATCTACTTTCTGCTCTTTAGCAAAGTTTTTCTCGATATAATTATCTACCTGACCCGCTAAAACTTCTAACTTTTCGTAACCATGATTGGGAATTAGGTTAAAACTATGCACCTGCCAACCATGATAGTTTAAATACTTGCTCATCGGTTTAAAAACAGCAGTAGTGTCCAGAAAACCATGCACCAAAACAACGGGATTCATAGTTGAGATTTTATCCTTAAATTCTGAATCTATTCTAACGGTTGATCGGGGTGATGAGCGAAAAATTTTTGGGAAGAGCCTATCTACTAGGTACGGCTACCGGCAACTTCTAAGGATTAGGGAAAAAACCAAAAAGTTTAGCGGCACCTCCTAAAATAGCGACTACCAATGCTATCAGAATCCCTCGATTGGTGAATTCCTGATAGGCAACTCTTGCAGTTAATCCATTGATTTTTTCGTCTAAAGTCTTAATATCTCCCTTGAGTTCGGCCTGTCCTATTTCTACTTTAGTTAACCGGTCTTCTATCTTGTCAAATCTCTCATCAATACGTTTTTCCAGAGAGTCGATTTTCTCATCAATACGTTTTTCCAGAGAGTCGATTTTCTCGTCAAGGCGTTTTTCCAGAGAGTCGATTTTCCCCTCAATCCTTGTCAGGACAGCTTCTAGGGAATAAGTGACAGTTTCGTTAGACATTTTGAGCCACTCCAAAAGTCAAATCTTCAGGGCTAAATGCTGGAGGCTATATCTTACCGAAAAATCAGGAGTCTATAGGCGGACACGGATTCCCATTATAAGAAAATTATAAGTCAAGACTTGAGTTTTTGTCAAGCTTTTTTTGACAGCAATCAATGGCAAGAATTTCGGGGAAGTATTTAGCCACCGATTCCTAACCGTCCTGCTAAACTAGGGCTTAAAGGAATCAGAGTCGCTAACATTAAAAAGAGTAGTAATAAACCCCAACCAGCGCGTTTGTCATCGGGTTCGGTTAACTCGTTTAAACTAGGTCTTTCCAACTCTCTTTGTAAAAAAGCGACTAAAATTGTCCAATAGAGAGGAATGGGATTGCTAGAATTAACTAAGGAAATAATGCCTAAAATGACCAAAGTGGCGACAGTGGTACGGCGGGCAATTTTGCGACCATAAATAGCTTGAACAATTCTGCCACCATCTAACTGTCCTGCGGGCAGTAAATTAAGGGCGGTAATCACCAATCCTAACCAACCGATAACAGTTAAAGGATGCACGGAGATAACGGCATTTTGTAACTCGTCGCCCAAAACTATCCGCGCTAAAAAACTCACTAAAATTGAACTTTGGAAAAAGGTACTAGGGATTTGAAAAAGGCTGGCAGAATTAGATAAAGTTAGTCCAACAATTAATAAGATTAAAGAAACCAAACCTCCCAAAGCAGGACCAGCGAAAGCTATATCAAATAGAACACTGCGGTTAGGTAATAAAGATTCAAAACGAGTAATTGCCCCAAAAGAACCAATCTGCCAAGTGGGAAGAAAATAGGGTAAACTGAGACGAACATTATGGCGTTTAGCGATAATTAGATGACCGATTTCGTGGGCAATTAATACCGACCATAAACCCAAACTCAGGGGAATTGCTTCTCGATATCTCTGCCAATTACTAAACAAATCAAAACCCAATAAAATTCCCGCCGCTTCTAAGCTGGTGACAAGAGTGGCTACTAACAAAACTAAAGAGAGATTTTTTTGAGCAAGAGTGGCAGGACTAGGATCGTTAGTTTTGGGAAGGATAATTACCACAGGTTTTTCCTCGGTTCCTTCCACCAGAAATAAACGATATTTATCGCCAAAATGAACACTTAATTTCTGGGTTAAGCGAGAGTGAACGATATCTGGTTCTCCCCGTAAATTGCCTTTAAAAATTGCCCCTTCCTGAAAAGAGATAGTCTCGGTGGCAAAAAAAGTATCTATCCCAAAAATACTCTGAATAACTTTTAAATCCTCTTCGGTAATTGGAATCACATCCGGTACAATTACTGTCACCGCTGCCGTGGTTTCGAGAGGAGTAACGGACTGGCTAACTGCCGGGTTAACTTTCGGTTCAATTATCTGATTGGTTTTCAGTAAGCGTAAACGGTTGCCCAAATAAATATAGATAATGGTGGAAGCAACCAGTAAAAAGAGAATTACCGCTAGATTGAGATAAATTCCTGCCGCAAATAGCCCGAAAAAAATTAACCAAGGAGCTATGAGTACCAAGGATTGTAACCAAGCTAAAATTCCCAGTTGGCCGTAGGGTTTAGCCCGATAAAAACTCCAAGTCAAGATAGCACCAGCGACGAGGAAAATAACAGCGATCGCAGCAATTTCCGAAGAAATATTAACCATAGGAAAGTCAAAATCAATAGGTTTTTATCAATCAATTTGATTATAAGCTTGCAGGGCAGCCCGTAATTGACCCCGATGCTTTTGTAACAATTCTTGTCCTGCGGCCGCCGAAAGTCCCGTTTTCTGCATTAACAAAGCCAGTTTAACCCGGCGGCCACTTTTTTCCAGTAAAATAGCCGCTTCCTGGCGACTAACATCGGTAAGGTTGCAGATAATCCGCAGGGCGCGGTCATGGAGTTTATGATTAGTAACTGCCACATCGACCATCTGGTTGCCGTAAACCTTGCCTAACATTACCATTGTCCCTGTGGAGAGGATATTTAAAGCCATTTTCGTCACCGTTCCCGCTTTCAGCCGTGTGGAGCCGGCCAAAAGTTCCGGTCCAGTCAATAACCGGATATCCACATCCACCGCGATCTCCACTTGTTCGGCGGGGACACAACTAATAGCAATCGTCGTCGCACCTCGCTGTTTTGCCGCCCGTAAAGCCCCATGAACGTAGGGGGTTGTCCCCCCGGCGGTAATCCCCACTACCACGTCTAATTCGTGAATTTCTCGCTGGGCAATAATCGCCGCCCCATCTTCCGCTTTATCCTCCAAATCTTCGGAACTACGCACCAGCGCCGCCGCTCCACCGGCGATAATTCCCTGTACCAATTCCGGGGGAGTGCAGAAGGTGGGGGGACATTCGGCCGCGTCCAAAACCCCCAGCCGGCCACTGGTTCCCGCCCCAATGTAAAAGAGTCTACCACCTTTAGCCAGAGCTTGACTGGTCAGGGAGATCGCCAGGGCCAATTCTTGCCGGGCCATGGCGATCGCTTTTAGGGTTTGGGCATCCTCGCGATTGAAGAGATCCACCAATTCGAGCGGGTTTAATTGGTCTAAATTTAGGCTATTTGGGTTAATTTGTTCGGTTAAAAGGTGTCCTCTGCTTTCCCACTGTTCCATAACGGTTTAATTGAGCTTTTCGTAAGATTATTTTCAGTATATAGCCAATCGGTGGGTAAAAAGCTTGACAATTGCCGCCCGAATATTAGATAATAGTAAATTGTGTCAATTCCTGCTCGGATCAGGTGAGGACATTAGCACAAAAGCTGGAATTTTTTTCAGCTACCTGTACGGCAAAACGAGCGCAGAAAATTCATGAGTTACGCAATTATTGAGACCGGTGGCAAACAGATTCGGGTAGAACCCGGTCGCTATTACGATATCGAACTTCTTCCCGTCGATGAACAAAGTACCCATACCATCGACAAAGTGCTATTAATCCATGATGAGGATGATATTAGCATCGGTCAACCCTTTATCGAAGGGGCCACCGTCGAAGGGACTGTCATGCAACATCGTCGGGGCAAAAAAGTTATTGTTTATAAAATGCGCCCGAAAAAGAAAACCCGTAAAAAACGCGGTCATCGTCAAGAAATTACCCGTTTTATGATTGATTCAATCAATTATAACGGTAAAACCCTAGTCGCCACTGCTGCTACCTCCGTCGCTGAAGTTGTAGAAGATAGTAGCGATGAAGAAGAATAACTTTTAGAATCAAAAAAGCATTTGGAGAGAAATTATGGCTCATAAGAAAGGTACGGGTAGTACCCGCAACGGACGCGATTCTCGTTCCCAACGCCTAGGCGTTAAGCGCTACGGTGGTCAAGTGGTAAAAGCGGGAAATATTCTCATCCGTCAACGGGGTACTAAAGTTCACCCGGGTAAAAATGTTGGTCGTGGTGGCGATGATACTTTATTCGCTTTAATTGATGGTGTGGTCAAATTTGAATACAAGGATAAAAGTCGCCGTCAAGTTAGCGTTTATCCTGCTGAAGTTAGCGCTAGTTAATCCCATCAACCCTGATTAATTTTTTCCCTGTAACCTCCTAACTCATCCTAGGGGGTTTTTCAAATAATTTATATCTGTTGACAGACTAGACCGAACACTCATGGATTAAAATAGTCCGAAAGTAGCTCGGAAAAGATGAACTGAGTATGATTCTTAAAATTGCCCATATCTTAAAAAATTTGCCCTGGTCTTTCAATTCTACTGCCGAATTACCCTGGTTGGATCGATCGCGAGCGGAAAAATCCCTGCAAAAAGCTCGTCAACAACAGCGAATTTCCGAACGAGAATATCAACTCCTCGACCATTGGCGAGAATTGGGTTATTGTATTGTCAAAGATTTAATTCCGGCCACGGCGATCAATAATTTAGTAGCGGAATTAGCCGATTTATTTTTCCTAGAATCGGCTATCCCTGGATTAAGAATTGAAGGCATTCAAGCAGAAAATCTACCAGCGAGTTTAAGTCACGAGCAAGTTTTAGCCCTAGATATGGAGCAAAGAAAAGCCTTAGTTAATTCTATTTGGCGACTCCATGCCTTTCATGAGATTTCCCCCGCCGCTCAAGCAATTTTTGACAATCAAAATCTGAGAGATTTAGTTAATTTAATTATTGGCAAATCCTGCGAACCGAGATATTCCATCAACTTTCTGCACGGTACAGAGCAGGGGCTGCACGAGGATATGGCAGTTTTTTATGTTCATCCTGCTAATCATTTAGTTGGTGTTTGGATTGCCTTGGAAGATATTTCCGCCGATGCTGGCCCACTAATTTTTTATCCTAAATCTCATAAAAATATCAAAGTAACTGACTTTTTTCCAGACTATCCCGCCGTCAATCTTAAAAATATTACTGCCGCTCAAATTCCCCAATACCAAGATTATGTTAACCAGCGCGCTCAGAATTATGACTGTCAATCATTTACTGCTAAAAAAGGAGAGATTCTTCTCTGGCACGGAATGTTAATTCATGGTGGTGGGAAGATTAATAATACCCTGCTAACCCGTAAATCGATGGTAATTCATTTTATTGCCGAGGGTGGCGATTACAACGATCGGGCTTTGGGACCTTTTAATTGGTAAGATTAATGTACCACTAATAACTCGGAAATAATCGGACTAATACTAAATCCGTTTAGTATAGGCTACTTATGAGGAGAGGCAATAGGCAATAGAGGTAATAGATAATCCGTCTTTAATAACTGGATTTAGTATAACATCGGATTTTAACAGGTCAAAAGTGGCTCTCCCAAGTTTGGTGGGAAAATGTATTCTAAGATACATTCCTCCTAGCGAGGGGGTGGAACGAACCACAAAGACACAAAGGACACAAAGATCGCTTCTATGGTAAGTTAAACTTATCACACAGAACCTAGAAGAGTCGCCAATCTCTAGAAGGCATTGATCAGATCCTCAAGCACAGGTTCTCGTAAATGTTCTCTTAAGGCATCCTGAGTTCCTAAATCCACAGAGCATCCCAGAATATCTTCTAAATAATACTGTACTTGCAGAAGTTGAAAAAAACCACCTTGTCGATCGAATTCTACTAACAAATCTACATCGCTATCGGCATCAGCTTCATCCCTTGCCACTGAACCAAATAAAGACAAAGATTTCACCCCTAGTTTTTGTAACTGTTCTCGGTGTGCCTCTAGAATTGCCAGCACCTCGTCCCGTTTCATTTGGTGTGTTCTTGAACCTGCCACCAATATTATAGCTTTGTCGGTGCAACCCTTAAACTGAAGCTGAAATCTTCCAAATCTACAAAACAAACTAATCACTGAAAACTCACATCTGATAACTGCTCACTGCTCACTGATTAAGCTGTAGCTTCTAAAAATACGCCTAAATTGCGGAATTTTTGATAACGAGATTCGCGCCGTTGTTGGGGTGTTAACAAAGATAAAGCCTCTAAATTTTCACTGATAGCGGCTTTTAAATTGGCTGCCGCTTTAATCGGATCAGCATGGGCCCCTCTGGAGGATTCAAGAACGATCTGATCGATAATATTTAACTCTTTTAAATCTTTTGAGGTAATTTTGAGGGCAACTGCTGCTTTATCGGATTTTTTGGCATCTTTCCAGAGAATAGCCGCACAAGCTTCGGGAGTCGCCACGGTATAGACAGAATGCTCTAACATTAATAGGCGATCGCCGACCCCAATGCCCAAAGCACCGCCCGAACCACCTTCGCCAATAACAGTACAAATGATCGGCACATCTAAACGGAACATCTCCCGAAGATTATAGGCGATCGCTTCTCCTTGACCTAATTTTTCCGCTTCCACCCCCGCCCAGGCGCCGGGGGTGTCAATAAAGGTTAAAATTGGCTGATTAAACTGATGGGCGTGTTCCATTAAACGCATGGCTTTACGATAACCCCCGGGGGCAGCCATGCCGAAATTTCTAGCCACATTATCCTTAGTATCCCGGCCTTTTTGATGCCCGATAATCACCACGGGACGACCGTTAAAACGGGCAACACCACCCACAAGAGCGGGATCGTCGTAACCACCGCGATCACCGTGTAACTCGAACCATTCATCGGTGATTGCTTGAATATAGTCTAGGGTACTGGGGCGCCGGGGATGACGGGCTAATTGTAGCCTTTGGGAAGGGGTGAGATTGCTAAAAATTTCACGACGTAATTGATTAGCTCGTTCGTCTAGTTGACTAATTTGTTCCGAGACATCTACGCTATTTTCTTGGGCTAATTCTTTAATCTGTTCGATGCGGGATTCTAATTCGTAGAGGGGTTTCTCAAAATCTAGGAGAAAAATCTTTTTCTCGGTAGTCTCGTTTTTAGTCATAGGTTAGTGGCTATAAATTTACTTTAAGCTAATCTTTTCTAGCTTACCGTTTTTCAGCGATCGATTATCGACAGCTTCGGGATTACCGGGGGATGATTAAGGTTATTGATCAAAATTGGTTAATTGTGGTATGATAATAGATCGTGCCTTTTTCACCCCAAGGAGGATTAGTTATGGCAGGAAGTGAACTAAAAGCGGATCTATGGGTTAACGAATATATTACCCCCTGGGACATTTATAGTCATGGGGTTTCCCGGATTTTAGCCTACAAAAAAACCGCTTTTCAGGAGATGTATATTGTTGAATCGGGGGCCTATGGAAAAGCCTTGGTACTGGATGGCAAATGGCAATCTTGTACGGGGGATGAATTTATTTATCATGAAGCATTAGTGCAACCGGCAATGATTGCCCACCAAGAACCAAAAACTGCTTTAATTCTGGGAGGTGGTGAAGGTGCGACAACCCGGGAATTATTGCGTTGGAAAACAATCGAAAAAGTGATGATGATCGATATCGATGGGGATGTGGTGGCAGCTTGTAAGGAACATCTTCCCGAAATGCACCAAGGCACTTTTGATGATCCTCGTTTTCAGTTAGTTGTGGCTGATGCTTTAGAAGTTTTAGACACCACTAACGATAAATGGGATATTATTATATCCGATCTGGTTGATCCCATCGAAGAGGGTCCTTCTTTCCCCCTATTCACGAAAGAATACTTTGAAAAACTACAAAGAGTTTTGGCAGCAAATGGCATTGTTGTTGTCCAATCTGGCCCGGTTTCTCCACCTTCGGTGATGTATCATGCGCGTTTGGTGAATACTTTAAAAGCAGTTTTTCCCTACGTTCATTCCTATTGCGCTCCCACTCCTAGTTATGGTTCCCCTTGGGGTTTTACTCTCTGTGCTAATCATCCTTTAAATACTCGTCCCGATCCCGATGTGGTAGATGAATTAATCACCGATACAACTACGGGAGGATTACGTTTAATTGATGGCATGAGTTTACTAGGAATGTTACAAACTCCTCTCTATATTCGTCAAGCAATCGCACAAAATACGGAAGTTTATACCCTGGCAAAACCCCCGAAATTCTTCGGTCAAGGAGTAATCAGTGACCAGTAATCAGTAATCAGGAGTCGGTCGTCAGGAGTCGAGTGATAGGGTGATAGGGATTTAGGGGTTTAGGGAAATTTCAGCCAAATGCTCCACTTCCCCACTTCCCCACTTCCCCACTTCCCCACTTCCCCATCTCCCCATTTCCCCATTTCCCCATTTCATAATTTATAATTCATAATTCATAATTCATAATTCCCACACCCTACACCCCACACCCCACACCCTACACCCCACCGAAAAACTTTTTGCCGCAAACCCTAACTAGAAATCGATCGAGTCTTCATGATTAAGAATTGTTTGCAGAATTTCTAGGGGAACAGTAGCAAAGTATTGCTGGAGAAAGTCTTCTAGTGCCACCGCTTCTAGAAATTGCTCAATCTTATTAATTTTTGCCTCATGATTGACTAATTCAAAGGATAAATTTTCTTGATTTTTATTGACTTTAAAGCCATTTTCTGCTAAGGAAATTAATCCTAATTCTAGGGTATGATAACTGAGGTTTAAGCGGTTTTGTAATTGTTGACGGGAAATACTGGTTTTAGTTCTAGCTAAATATTTCCCGATCCCGACAAGGTTTATCCATGTGCTGTGAGCGGATTTTTTCAAAGGACTACCATAGGCAAGAACTAACTTTTTATCCCGTAAAATTGCCTGTTGATATTCCCGGGAAAGTTTTGTCCAATCCCGGGGACATTCCCAGAGAAAAAGGGGATTTAATTGGCTAACTTCTCGATTAATTTCTCGATGGCGATTGTCGATTAAAAAATCTTTTTTATTGCTATAGGTTAGGGATTCTTGTTGATAGGGATGCAAGGCAATTAAGCGAACTTCATAGCGATTTTTGTGGGTATTAAAATCCAATTCAACTACGGCATCATAACGGGTATCGGCAGCAATTTCGTCTTTGTGATGACCCCACCACATACCGGGGAATCCCTGCTCGATTGAACTATCCCAGATCTCAAAAGTTGTCCGGGGATAAGCGATTTTTCTGCCCTTGAAATCTTGAAGATTTTTATGCCAAAGATTGTGAAAATAACAATTTTGAATTAATAACTTCGGTGTGGGATTACCCATCCCGCAGGGTTCCAGTAATTTTAATTCTCGAAATAGACTTTTTCCCAATTGGGAAACCGTCACCACTGCATCCACTTCTATCTCAGGAGAAAGGGAAGTTAAATCAATTCCTGTGCGTCGCAATTGTTGATTAATTCCCTCAATAAATAGGGGTAAATTTTCTATAGTTAAACTTAAACCTGCGGCCAAAGGATGACCACCAAAACGATGTAAAAGATGGGATTGAGAGGATACTAATTGATAGAGATCGATCTCGCGAATTGACCTAGCGGAACCCTTAGCAAAAGGTGGTTCACTGGTACTTAATAAAATTGTCGGTCGCTGGTATTCTTGGGCAATTTGTCCCGCAACTAATCCTAAAATTCCCGCCATCCATTGGGGATCATCTAAAATAATTACATTAGTGGTAGAAAGATCAATTCTTTCTAGTTTTTTCTGAACTTGTTTAATAATATCCCGTTGGATTTCTTGGCGACGAATATTGGCCAATTCCGCTTGTTCAGCTAATTCTTGACAACGTTTTTCATCTTCACTGGTAAGTAATTCCACACAAAATCTAGCATCGCCATAAATGCGACTGACGGCATTAATGCGCGGTCCAATACCGAAGGATATATCCATCGGTCTATCTCCGGTTTTGTTACATAAATCGAGTAATTTTTTAACTCCCAAACGCTGAGTATTTTGCAGTTTTTGAAGACCTTTTTGGGCTAAATAACGACATTCTCCCGTCAATTTGACTAAATCGGCAATTAAACCAATCGCAACTAAATCGAGTAAATTTTCTAGGGGTTTTCTGGGAATATCTGCCAGGGTTAAATACATCGCTTCCACTAATTTATAAGCAACGGCAACCCCAGAAAGATGATAGAAAGGATGGGTTTCCACAAAGTAGCGGGGATTAATCAGGGCAATCACCTCGGGGCGCTCGTCGGGTAGGGTATGATGATCGGTGATGATAATATCGATGCCTAGACTGTTTGCATAGTCAATTTCGGCGATATTCGTGCTTCCTGTGTCACAGGTGACGATTAAACGGGTTCCTTGATGCGCTAGTTTCTCGATACCGGGACAATTGAGGCCGTGGGATTCTTTTTGGCGATCGGGTATGTAATAATCTAACTGTTGATTAGCTGGGAAAAACTGCCCTAATCCTTCCCAGAGGACACTGGTAGCGGTGACACCATCGGCATCGAAATCACCCCAAATAGTCACTTTTTCGCCTTTATTTAGGGCTTTTTCCAGTCTTTTGACGGCGAAGTTCATTTCTTGCCCAAAATCAAAGGGAGTTTTTGACTGATAAGCTTTCTCATCCAGAAACGTCCCCAGAGTCGCCATATCCCGGACACCGCGATGCCATAATATTTGTGCTACGACGCTGCCATCCGACTCTGGGGTATAGTATTGGACTATTTTTAAAAACTCTTGGGGAAGAGCTACCGATGGGGGAATTTGCCAGTTAGACACGGGATATCAAGGAAAAGTAAAAAGTAAAAAAGGTGGCAGTCAATTTAGCCACCACTAACGGGGGGAATCAAAACTATCTCATCGCCATTTTTGAGGATTTTCTCTCCCGAAACAAACTGAAGATTGACTCCAAAACGAGTAACATCGCGCCATCTTTCTAATTGAGGATAGGGGGCTATAATATAGTTTAACACTTCTGTAACGGAAGTGTGGGCAGGAAATTCGAGGTTTAATTGTGAAGTTTGATAGACTTCTTGATAAATAGCAAATAGTTTCACTGTGATCGTAATCTTTTCCATCTTTACATCAATATTTTTCCTAGGATAATAACATCAATTGGGAACCCTGTTCGGTTTTGCGGACTTCGATGCGATGTTGAAAAGCTTCTTTAAATTGGGGCATATGGGTGACAGTCAAAATACAGGCAAAATCGGCGGATATAGCGTTAATTGCCGCAATTAAGCGCTCGCATCCTTCCGCATCCTGAGTTCCGAATCCTTCGTCAACAATGAGCATTTGTAGGGCTGTTCCGGCTCTTTGTGCCAATAATCTCGCTAAAGCTAATCGAATCGAGAAATTAATCCGAAAAGCTTCCCCTCCTGAATAGGTTTCGTAGGGACGAGATCCCCTGGTATCGCCAATAATAATATCTAAAGTATCGATTAACTTTTGTCGCTGTTTCTTCGTACCTTTACCGCTTTTTTGGGTTAAAAACTGCACATGAAATTGATTACCAGTTAAGCGAGCTAAGATATAATTAGTTTGTGCTTCCAACTCCGGTAAAACATTCTCAATCATCAGAGTTTGTAAACCATTTTTACCGAAAGCTATGGCTAACTCTTTATAAACTGTATATTGTTTTTTTACTTTAGCTAAATCGCCCTCTTTTTCTGTCAGTTGTTTACCTAAAGTTTCTAGTTGATGTAATTTCTCCTCAACCCGACCTTTTTGGGAGAGCAATCCATCAATTATCTGTCTTCGCTGTTGAATATTGGTCGATAATGCGGCTATTTCTTGGCGATAGTCAGTCAAAGTACCAATCTTTTGACTAATATTTGCTAACTCCTGATTCAGCTTCTGGCGATCCTGATTTCGCAGCTGTAATCTTTGCTCAATGTCAGCGATTTTAGCGGCTATTTCTGGATAATTTTTTTCTGCTTGTTGCCAGTCTTGATACTGTAATCTTACCCCCTGTAATTGTCGGATCAGATTTTGAATATTCTGATGTTCACTGCGATCATAATTTAAGTTTTGAATAAACTTTTCTAAGCTTTTAATTTCCTGTTTAAGTGGGGAATTTTGACATAGTTCTTGCTTCTCTTGTTCTAGTCTAGCTAATTGATTAATTAAATTAGGTTTTTCGGCCTTGATATTAGCTAAACGACGGTTTGATTGCTTAAGTTCTGATTCTTGAATTTCTGCCCAACGCCATCTTTTTTCTTCTCCTCTGACTAAAGCATGACTTTGTTCATCATAGTTTAAAAAGGCGATTTCTTGATTGACAATTTGTAATTCTTGCTGGAATTCTAGGGCATAATTGCCACTGCTTAAAAGTGCTTCTAACTCGACAAGTATCTCCTCGGTTTTCTCTAGTTCTATTTCCTTTTCTTCAATAGTTTCTAACTTGACTTCCAACTGCACATATTTTTGTTGTAGATTCGATCTTGCTGGCAATTCTTGTTTAATTTGGGCTAATTCCTCCCCTAAACGTTTTAAATCTCGATCGCAGTCTGCCATCCGTTCCTGTAGGGACCAGATTTGCTCTTGAATTTGTTCTTGATGTTGATGGGTTTTCCTGATTACTTGATGACGGTGATGACTGTCTAAATTCTGTTCACACAGAGGACAAACCGAATCGGGAATATTTAATTTTTCCAATTTATCACTTAACTCTAAAAGTTGTTCTTCATATCTTTTCTGTTGCTCCAATAAACTTTTTTTATCCACTTGTTTAAGAGTTTCCTTTTCTTCAACTCGTTCACAATAGGTTTGTTTTTTATCTAGTTCCTTAATTCGTTTGGCTAAATTGAGAGCTTCCTCTCTTAGTAGAGGAATACGATCGATTTCTGTCTCTAATTGTTGCCGATTTTTTTGCAATTGTTCCCAACGAGCATTGATCTTAGCTTTTTCCCGTTCCAACTGCATATTTAAATCAGCTTTTCGGCTATTTAAAGGAGCATATTTTAAAGCTAATCTATCCAATTCCTGAAGACGTTGACGATGATAATTTAACTTCTCTAATCCTGCTTGAATATCCCCCGCTTGCTCGATAATTTTTTGAGTTTCTTGTTCCTGTCTTCGCAATTCTTCTAAACGAGCGCTCGTTTGTTGGATGGGAAGGGTAAATTCGTTAATTTTTTGCTGTAATTTCTGTTCTAATTGTTGTTTATCATACTGGGCCTGTTGCCAAGCTTGCAATTGACTTGACAAACTTGCCTCTTTCTGGTCTAAATTACTTAGGCGCTCCTGTGCAGTAATAATGTCATTTTTGCGATGAAGAATAGTCCTTATTTGATTTAATTGATTGTCTAGACTAACTTTTTCCCGGTCTAATCTCTCGATTTCTGCTAATAAAGCTCGCTCCTGTTCTCTTTGCCACTGTAGCTGTTTTTCCCAATTCTGACGCTGATTTTCTTCCCCCTGTAGTTGCTGTAAACGCCGATTATTTACCTCTTGTTCTTGATTAATTTGGTTAATTTGGGTGCTTAATTCTTGCAGGTGTTCCTGATAAGAATTTTTCTCCTGAAGACGGAGTTTGATAGTTTCTACTTGCTGCTCGATCTGGAGGGACTGTCCGTCAAATTGTTTCGATATATCCTTGGCTTTATTTGCTAAAATTTCATAGCGATCGAGTTGCAATAATTCTGCTAAAATCTGTTTACGACCACTGGGAGGCTGTTTCATAAACTCGTCCGCTTGTCCCTGCCGTAAATAAGCAGAATTAATGAAAGTTTTATGGTCTATTTTTAGATAAGTATTAATCTGTGCTTGGGTATCTTTAATACTTTTACCCGATAAAGGACGAAAACTCTGATCATTAATCACCTGAAAATCTAAACTAGAAGCTTTCCCTCCCCGGTGACGACTACGGATAATTTTATAGATTTCTCCCCCATAACTAAACTCGAAATCTACCCGCGCATAATCGCTGCCCGCATGAATCACATCATCAGCAGTCGAGGTGCGACTTTCTCCCCAAATTGCCCAAGTAATTGCTTCGAGTAAAGAGGATTTTCCCGCACCATTGGCACCACAAATACAGGCCGTATGTAATCCGCGAAAATCTAGCACTGCCTCGCGATAACTGAGAAAATTTTTCAGGGTTAATTGTAGGGGAATCATAAGCTGGGAGAAATTATCAATTATGAAGTAGGGAGAGGGGGAGAAAGCAGTATAGGTTAGAAATTCATCAGAGGATAAAAAACTGGGGAAAAGATAGCTTCAGCGCAATACATCTGGGTGAATCTATTCGGTATCAATAACCTCCTCCTGCAATAACCTCTGATCAAAGCTTAACTGAAATCAAGCCGGGGACAAATGCGCTTTTTTTTGTTTCCCAGAATTTTCCTCACCATCATTACAACCTAGGCACTGTTCACAGATAACCGCCAGGAGTCGCCCGATTTGCTACTCTAAAGGAAAGATAACCGATTCTTAAGACCAAATCTATGAGCATTCCCGAAATTAGCGTCCATGAACTCGCTCTCCGTTTAGCCGATCATGATCCTAATTTACAACTTATTGATGTGCGCGAACCAGAGGAAGTTGCGATCGCATCTCTGGCCAGTTTTACCATTTTACCCTTGAGTCAATACCGAGAATGGTCGCCCACTATTGCCACCCAATTCAACCCCCAAGCAGAAACCCTCGTTATCTGTCACCATGGCATGAGATCCCTGCAAATGTGCCAATGGCTACAAAGTCAGGGTTTTACTAATGTTAAGAATATTAACGGTGGCATCGATGCTTATTCCCTCCTCGTCGATCCTAATATTCCCCGTTACTAATTTTGATCGCCCCCATCGGGAAAAGAGAGAGGCCAACTATCCCCTTTCTCCCCATTGAATACTGATAACTGATAACTGAATAAGCGTTATACTGTCTAAAAAAATGTTATAAATCTTTTGTTAAGATTATTCCCCTATGTCCGCTAGAACCCATCTCAGCGATCGCTATCAACATATCTTAAAGGCGACAATCCAACATTATATCGCCACGGCCGAACCAGTTGGCTCGAAAACTCTAATTGAGGAGTACAAATTTACTGTTAGTTCCGCCACTATTCGCAATGCTCTCGGTAAACTGGAAAAAGAAGGCCTACTCTATCAACCCCACACTTCCTCCGGACGCATTCCCTCCGATTGGGGTTATCGTCTCTACGTCGATGAGTTAATGACTCCCGATGACCGTATCGGCGAAAAAATCGGCTATTATCTGCATCAAAACGCTAAATCTCCCGCTTGGAGTCTCGAAAGTCTGCTGCAACGGGCCACCCAATTTTTAGCTGGTTTAAGCGGTTATATCGCTATCGTTACCCTCCCCCACACCCTCACCAATACCCTGCGTCATCTGCAATTAATCCCCGTCTCAGCCAGGCAGATTATGTTAATTATTGTTACAGATAGTTTACAAACACGCTCGGTTATGATCGAGATTCCCGAGTCTATGGAAACGGACAAGGAGGATGGATTAGCAGAAGAATTACAAATCCTCTCTAATTTTCTGGGGGAAAAATTAAAAGGTTATTGCTTGGCAGATTTAATTAACCTCGATTGGCAGCAAATCGAGCGAGAATTTGCCCGTTATACCCATTTTCTCCAACAATTAAGCCAAGAAATCAGCGCTAGTCTCCAATCCACTGCCAACCCAGAGATTATCGTCCATGGTGTCGCTGAAGTCATTCGACAGCCAGAATTCGCCCAATGGCAACAAGTACAAATGTTACTGCACCTATTGGAAGCAGAACAGGATCGCCTTTTACCCCTGATTTTACAAAGACCAGAACCAGAAAAATCAGCTAAAAAAGTCAAAATCACTATTGGTTCCGAAAATCCTCTGGAATCCATGCGCCCTTGTACTCTTATCTCCGCTTTTTATAAACAGGGAGATACTCCCGTCGGTAGTGTTGGCATTATCGGACCGACGCGAATGTTATACGAAAATACTATTCCCCTAGTGGAATCCACCGCTAACTATCTCAGTGAAGCTATAAGTAAGTAGATATCCCCCGCAAAGGTTCGGGAATAGGACAATCGACAGTAAACTCTAAAATTGTCTCACCATCGCCCAAATAGCCAGAATTGGCAAAACAGAGCAACATCCGCACCAGCGCCACCCACACCTCTGCATCGAACTCCCAATCCTGTCCCCGACGCGCTCCACAGGCGATCGATTTTAGCGCCCAAAATTGACATCCTCGCCGCCGTAAAACGGACGGCGATTCCTCACCACGCCACTTTTTTAGAATGGTCGCTGAATGGGGTTGACGCGACCCGGGATGCTGCTTCTTTAACAGAAGTCTTACGCTTTCCGACCCGTCCATTTAAAGTCTCCGAATGTCCTCCGGCGACCTTGATATTTAGCGCAGCGTTGATGTCTCGATCATGAAAAGTTCCACAGAAAAGACATTCCCACTCACGGATATTTAACGCCTTTTTCCCGCCGATATTCCCGCAACAGGAACATCGCTGAGACGTGGGTTCCCATCGGGAAATTATCCGAAAATTACGCCCATATTTATCGGACTTTGCTGAT
>NZ_JADBTZ010000179.1:0-25561 GCF_020245885.1 Microcystis sp. M165S2
AAATCCGGAAATTAATTGCATTTTCGCAGGATTTAACTTTAAAGTAATTAACAAGCGCAGACATTCCGCCTTAACCTTGGCTCGCTCTTTCTCGGCAATGTTCATCTTCGCCATCAAAGCTGAAGCAACCGGATTCGACTGATTGAGAAAATCTCGCCAATTTAATCGATTTAACTGCACTACTTGATAGTTAAATTCTAATACCTTAAAATCGGGAAAATCGACCACATACTGACTAATTGCTGCTCTTTTTGGCTTTGAATAAGAAAAAATTACAATGGGATAAATCGGTAAGACAAATTTCTCATGAAAGCGAGCAAAATAAGTAAACATTCGCCGGTTAAACCACTTGCGGGAACTTTCCTGCGCCTCTACATGAATCAGAAAGAAAGATTCTTTTCCTCGAAACTTAACCTGTGCCACTAAATCGCTTTCATGTCTTTCTCCTTCCGTGACATCGGTAAATACTTCTTTGTCTAAAAAAGTAATCGAGTCCCTATCTAAATAATCCATCAATTGAGGGAAAAACAACTCAATAAATTCGATAAAAAAGGTGGAGATTAACTCCTTAAATAAGCGATCGTGGTCAATATTATTAGTCATGTAATATCATCTTAACTAATCTGAGTGATGAATGACTACTCTTCCCTATTATATTCTGAAAAGTCGGTTTTGGCAACGGATTGTTATGACTTCACCCCCTTAACCTAGGAGGAGAGGGGGATGCTTCCCGCAAAAAACCCCACAGAAAACGGGTTTCTTGAAGAAACCCGTTTTCTCGATAAGAAATTAATGGCATTTTCGCTGGATTTAACCTTAAAGTGATTAACAAGCGCAGCGCAGACATTCCACTAACCGATCACAAAAAAAACTGGAGCGAGCGCTTTTCGCCACCC
Source organism: Microcystis sp. M165S2 (assembly GCF_020245885.1). Taxonomy (NCBI): domain Bacteria; kingdom Bacillati; phylum Cyanobacteriota; class Cyanophyceae; order Chroococcales; family Microcystaceae; genus Microcystis; species Microcystis sp. M165S2. Next base: position 897 of record NZ_JADBTZ010000179.1, read on the forward strand.
CAGTGCTGTCACGGAATTCAATTCTGTATCTAAATTAACACATTATTGGTAGCAAGCATGATTAAGGAAATTGGAAATTTTTCCAAAAGGGGTTTCCAAAGGCTGTAACCTTCATTGACAGGGGATTTCGAGCCTGATAAGGCCAAAGTTTTTGGAGTCTATCCTCGAAAATTAAACTTCGGCGCTGAGATGTTCCCCCAGATGAACGGTTTTCACCCATTTTAAACGTTTAGGACGCAAAGCCATCCGCAGGCTGACACTGGGAATAATAATAAACCAGTGCATCATATAAATCATGCCGCGAATGGTTTGAGCAAGGATGTCTAAACCGAGAGCAAAAGTGAATTTTTTACCCGTATTGACTCGGATTAATCCTGTCACCATCCCCCACATAGAAAGGGAAAGAGCTAAACCAGTTAAAGGAGTTAAAATCGGGGTTTGATGACGAGTAATAGTGATTAAAAGATCGGGAATAGCGGCCGCAGGTAAGATATATTGAACGATCAAAAAAGCAATTAAATCAAACTTTTTCGGCCAAGGCATGGGAGACTTTAAAATCGCTTTCCAATAGTCGAGATAACGCTGAAAACCACCTTCGGCCCAACGATTGCGCTGATGCCATAAAGCGATCGCCGTTGTCACCCCTTCTTCCGCTACTGCGGGAAAATTTAAGACATTAATTTTCCAATTATCGATATGGAGACGAATAGTTAAATCAAGATCGTCGGTGATCGTTTGTTCATTCCAACCCCCGCAACGATTTAAGGCACTACGACGGACAAATTGACCATTTCCGCGCAATTCTCCGATCCCTCCCACCGCGATCCGTTGCTGTTGGAAACAGCTATCAAAGATCATTTCTACCGCTTGTCCTTTTGTCCAGAAGTTTTCGGCAGCATTGGCGATCGCTTTTCGCACCTGTACCGCACCCACTTCTCGATCCTCGAACATTGGCACGACATGACGCAGTAGATCGGAGGATAATCCCGCATCCGCATCGAATACACCGATAATTTCCCCGTTAGTCAGGGATAAAACCTGATTCAAGGCCCCGGACTTGCCACCTCCAGCATTAGCAGGACGATGGAGAATTTTTAATTGGGGATATTCTAAAGCAAGGCGATCGAGAATCGCACCCGTGTTATCGGTACTATAGTCATCGACGATCCAGACTTCTAACTTATCTTGGGGATAGTCTAGATGACAGAGATAATTAACCAGTTTCGTGATTACGGTTTCTTCATTTTTGGCCGCTACTAAGAGGGAAACCCTGGGTAGAGAGGCTAAATCCTGATCTGGTAAAGGAATTGACGGCGTTTCTGGTTTGGTGAACAGCAGCCGCAAAGCTTGCCCCGATAGTACGATAGTTAAGGCGATAATTGCCCAATAACCCCAACTCAGCCAATGAAGTGCGATAATTATTGTCCAGATCGCCATGAGGCTAAAAGCCGCTTTCTGTCTGCGTCCCGATCGGCCTTGAAAAATTTCGCTCCTAAATTCCTCCTCCTCGTCTTCGGGATCGGACCAGTCAGATAGGAGGGAACCGATCGGGTCTAATTCTTCGTTATCATCCTCTCGCGACCAATAATTTTCTGCCATAATCGACTCAGGTTAAGTAACTGTTCAAATAGAAGCTTATTTCTTGCTTTATCTTACCGAAAATTGTTAAAATTTTTAACAGAATCTTAAGTTGTTTCGGGAAATAAACCCTAGTTTTTCAAGCTATTGGTTCCTTTTACCCGATAAATGCGCTTTTTCGGTTAAGATTGCTTTGTTTACATTCGTTGAGAAAATTTAACATTTATCCCCTATGTCAAACCTGCTCCTCTGTGTCGGACTGATTTGTGGCTCAATTATTTGGGTGGAGATCGTGCGTGATTCCTATCATGCTCTGGCCCACCATTGGCAGCCCCTTTATCGTCTGCACGTCTGGCATCATCGGGTTTTTCGTCCCGATCTGTCGGTCATGAGCGAGGAAATTTATCGCAAGGCGCACTGGTACAATGATGTACCGGAGGCCTTGGTTATGTTGGCTGCCAGTGTTTTACCTGTACTACTGGCCTACTCTTGGGGGTTCGATCGCCCTTGGTTGGGTTGGTTAGGCTCCCTTTATACTATGGCTTTTCTCAGTACGGCGATCGGTCGAGGTTTAGGTATGGCAAATCTGGACGAATTAACCGATTTAACCCATCGTCCGGGGCAATTTGAGAGTTTACCCGCTCCATGGCGCGTGAATCGTACCTACCACTGGCGACACCATTTTGATAACCAAAAGGCTTATTATTGTGGAACTTTCACCTTTATGGATAAATTGATGGGGACGGCACTTTCTCTCAAGGGCAAAACGATCGCCATTACCGGAGCGAATGGAACCTTAGGGCGATCGCTTTTAAAGTACCTACAACTGAAGGGAGCCAAGGTGATCGCGCTCACTTCCGGGGAGAATGCGATCGCTATTGAAATTAACGGCGAATCAGTACCTGTAAAAACCGTAAAATGGCAAATCGGTGAAGAAACGCAACTTGAGAACCTATTTAAGTCTGTAGATATACTGATTTTAAATCATGGCGTTAATGTCCACGGCCAAAGAACCCCAGAAGCGATCGAATTAGCCTACCAAGTGAATACTTTTTCCGTCTGGCGTTTAATGGAATTATTCTTCAAAACTGTCCGCACTAACGAGCAAATTGCCCGCAAGGAAGTCTGGGTGAATACCTCGGAAGCGGAGGTTAATCCTGCCTTTAGTCCCCTCTACGAACTCAGTAAACGAGCGATCGGTGATCTGATTACCCTGCGTCGTTTAGATGCTCCCTGTGTGGTAAGAAAGCTAATTCTTGGTCCTTTTAAGAGTAATTTAAATCCTGTGGGTATTATGTCCGCCGATTGGGTGGCTAAACAGATTATCAAGGCGGTACAAAGGGATAGCCGCAATGTTATTATTACTATTAATCCCTTGACTTTTATCACCTTTCCAATTAAAGAATTCTCTGTTTCTACCTACTTAAAACTATTTACTCGTTCCCCAAAAAATCGGGAAAATCCCTAACTATTTATCCTTAATCGGGGATCAAGACTATTTTTCCTCGCACTCTTTCCGATTCACTATAATTATGAGCTTCTACCACCTGGGAAAAAGTATAGGTGCGATCGATTCTAACAGTTAATTGTCCCGATTCGATCGCTTCTTTGAGAAATTGCCAGTCGGACGCTTGTGCTTGAGCAAAAAATATCAGTTTCCCTTTTTGGGGCAACCAAGCAGTGAGATAATTTAAGAGGATAATCCCTGGATTTGGTAGGGTGGTTATATAGGTTCCTTGGGGTTTTAAAAGCTGACGACAGTGCCAAAAAGAAGACTTAGCCACAGCATCGAAGATTAGATCATATTTCTGCTCAGTTTTTCTCCAATCTTCTTGGGTATAATCGATAACTTTATCTGCTCCTAAAGAGGTGACATAATCGATATTTTTACTACTACAAACTCCATCTACTTGCGCGGAGAAAATTTTCCCTATCTGCACGGCAAAGCTACCCACTCCTCCCGATGCACCATTAACTAAAATCCGATTCCCCGCTTGAATATTGCCAAAATCCCGCAAGACTTGCAACGCGGTAGAAGCGGCTAAAGGAGTGGCGGCAGCTTGAATAAAACTCTGATTATGCGGTTTTTTAACTAATAGGGAAGCGGGAATAATTGCATATTCAGCATAGGTTCTACCCGGTAATTGATTGAGAAAACCAAAAACCTCATCTCCGATCTGGAATTGTTCCACCTGACTGCCTTTTTCAACGATAATTCCCCCATAATCAAAACCTAATTGCAGGGGAAATTTATTACCTGTGGCTATTTTGAGCATTCCCCGACGAATCTTCCAATCAATCGGATTAATTCCCGCTGCCATAATCTTAATTAAGACTTCTTTCGCTTGGGGAATTGGCTTTTCTATTTCTGTGTATTGGAGAACATTACTATCGCCATAGCGATTAATGATAATAGCTTTCATAATTAAGAAAAAAGTTGATAAAATAGTAAGGGAGCAAAAGTAATGACCAAGAGAACAAAAATCCAAACTCGTCCCGCTAAAAGATTATAATCTTGTCCTAATCTTGACCAAGAGTGACCGGCAATAAAATGGCCGAACAGAAATTCAAAACCCACTGTTAATAGTAACCAAATTAAACCGATAGTAATTGCTTGGCTGGAGGATTCTAGAACCCAAAAATAGACAAGAGTGCCAATATAAAGACTAAAAAAAATGATTCCTGTCAGGGTAGAAATTTGATGAGCGCGCAGTTCATCGAGATATTTTCCGTAGGTGCTTTCCCTGAGAATACCGTTACTAATTCCTATTACGATCATCGGGAGCCATGCAACAATGTAGCGACTAATCATAAGTTGTTGGTTTAGAACTCGCTCTAATTGGATTATAGCTATATTTGGCTGATAACTTGAGATATTGTGATAAAAATTAATATTGTTACTTGCCTAAATTTTCAGCAAGATAATCAACTAGCTTTTTCACTGTTGTAAATTCTTGGCATTTTTCTTCAAGTTCAAGTTCGAATTCTTCTTCTAAAGCCATGATTAAGTCAATCGTATCAAGTTCATCTCCTCCCCAATTTGATCATAAGCAACTATTCCGGCCAAAGCCAAAAGAACTACAAGAACTATAAAAGCTATAAGAACTATAACTACTGACTCTTTCGGCAGATTGTAAATAAAATAGTTCATCATCAATATGTATCTCAGACTTTTCCACCTCTAATTGATCACTAATTATCTCTTGAACTTTGATAAAAATTGCCAGTTTTCGTTCATTTTCTTGTGATGTTATTTTCTTGGTATCATCAATTTTTTTATCATTAATAATAGCATTAGCTTTTTGTTCTGCTATTTTCATAGCTTTCTCTTCATCGATTCTCTTTGATTCTAATAGACTGGATTTACTGAAAAATAACTGATACCTCATAACTTCAATTCTAGAATTAATTAAGTTTCGTATTATATGAAATTCTACTTTATGACCACTTTCCTTGTAAATTCTTGTGGCTAAATCCCAAACAATCTGATCGCGGTTTGCTTCTAGCTGATTTAATTTTTCTTCACTCAGAGATACCATATCATCTAAATACTGATTGATCATCATTGCCAGAATTTGCATCTCATAATTTTTGCTATCTTCATTCATTTGATTAGCTCTGCTGCCGCAAAAAATCTCAATCATATTGTATCTCAAGATCAATACTTTTCTAAAAAATCTAGCGTATCAACACCGATCAAGCAATTTATCGGTTAAAACTATAAATACGGCGTTTCTCATAAAGATGAAGTATAACCCTATAGGGTATCGTCTCGGAGTCTCCCCAAAACGAAAACCTCATACCTCACCATTAAGATAACTGCTATAAGTTAGGACAGGGGTGACAGTGGGGTAAATTGTTAATTTTTTTGGGGATTTAGCTACATCATCCGAAAAATGTCACACTAGAGGTAGGGGAGCGTCAACTATCAGTCAACAGCTTTCAGCAATTTTCTGCTATTTCCCGGGTGTATTGCTGGCAATGGTTTTTATCCCTGAGCTTATCTGCTATCGAGGAGGCAATTCTATGAATAATACGGAAACAATCTCAGTCGATCGGGATACCAACAAACTCTATAATAAAATTCTCGTGGCTGTGGATTATCAAGATGTCACTCCAGAGGTATTGAATACGGCTATCCTCTTAGCGAAAACCTACGCTAGTGAGTTGCGGATTATTTATAGTCTGTCTAAACCTTTGACTCCCTACACGGAAACTTTTATTTATGGTAATCTGATCGGTTATGGTGGCGGTTATCCCCCCGATATGATCGCCTTAGAACAACAAATCACCGAAGAAATGCAGGCGGAATTACAAGCTTGGTTAAACGGTTTAGTCGATCGAGCTAAGGAAGATAATATCACAGCCCGGGCTGATTATTATATTGGTGATCCGGGACAGAAAATTTGTCAAGTTGCCCAGCAAGAGGGGATAGATTTAATTATTGTTGGTCGTCACGGTCGATCGGGTTTATCTGAGTTAATCTTAGGTAGTGTCAGTAATTATGTGGTGCATCATGCTCCCTGTTCAGTTTTGGTAGTACACATCACTCATTAATTAGAAAGGGTTGAAATCCATTTTTGGCTGTCCATTGAATCGCTCCATCTCTCCCAGTCCAATAAGTCTTAATCCGGGCCTTTCTCAGTTGATTTCTGACATTGCGGGAGAGATTGGTGGTGACAGCGATCGCTGTTTGAGGTCGAATTGACTCTAACCATTGTTTGTCTAGATTGCTTCCCTGCCATAATAACACTAGGGGGCTAAATTCTTGGGATAAATTAACGGGAATTTTCGGGTTGACAATCCATAGCCAAGATTGATTTTTTACCTGAAATTTAAATAAATTTTTCTCGAGCAATTGTCCAGTAATTTCGCCGAGATTAAATTTTTCTGACTGGGATAAATTAAGAGTTTTTTTGATCGGTATGCTCTCACTGATAGTTGAGAATTGCGCCGAATTATTGACGGTTATTGCTCCTTGTATTTGATTAATTCCCTCCTGTCGCAAAAAGGGCAAAACTGTATAACGTGCTGTTGCGGGTTCCTCCCCATTAATTAAGAGAGTATTTCCTCGATTTTGAATAATTATTACCGGTTGCGATTTGGTGGCTAAAACTGTCACCTGAGTTAAAGTTAAATGCTGATAAATAATCGGTATTAAAATTAAAGTGAGGATAAATAAACCGATTAAATGCCACCGTTGACGAAACCAGATATTAAAGCAGATTAAGGTAAGGCAAATATAAATAATTAACATCACTCCTAAAGATAATTTACCTGTGGAGTAGGTACTAAAAGGAAGCAGACTAAAAAAGGTGGTAATTTGCAGTAATAACTCTAGAGGGTAATAGAGAATACTAGCGCTGATACTGCCCAAAGGGGGATAAATTAAGCCTAAAAAGGCAGTAAAAACTCCTCCTAAACTAATCAGGGTAACTAGAGGAGTTGTGATAATATTAATGGGGATACTATAAAGAGCGATCGAGTTAAACGTAAACATTAATAAAGGCATAGTCCAGAGAGTAGCAGCTAGACTAATAGCTATAGGTTCAGCGATTAAATTAGGGAAATAGTCAATTTTATTTTTCAGTAAAGGAACGGTAATAATTAATCCCAAAGTCGCTAAAAAACTTAACTGAAATCCTAAATCCCAAATCCAGAGAGGTTGCCATAATAATAGAATTGTAGCCGCTAGTAACAGGGAACCTAAACTATTAACTTGTCGATTATAAAGCAGACCGATTAATGCCCCAATTCCCATCAAAATCGCCCTCAAGACTGAAGGTTGTAACCCGGTTAAAGTGCCGTAAACTATTAAGATAGTAATGGCAATAATAAACTGTTTTTTGGGGGATAAATTGCGAGTAATAGTTAAAACAAACCCCAACAAAATAGCCACATGAAAGCCAGAAGCTGCTAAAATGTGAGCTAATCCAGTTTTAATAAATAAATCAGTGATTTTTGCTGGCAAATTAACCGCTTGTCGTCCGAGGGTAATCGAACTTAATAAAGTCCCTTTTTCCTGGCCTATTCCCTGAATTTGTGCCTCAACAATGCGCTGACGAATCTGCCAAACTCCCCAAGTCGGTGATTTTTTATCGATAATTATTTCCCCTTTTAAACCAGCAAAAGCACCCTGACGCGCTAGATAATTAGCAAAGTCAAAAGCATTGGGATTATTGGCACGACGGGGACGATAAAGTAATCCTTTAACTGTTATTTTTTGTCCGGGGTAAACCTGATTTTCTGCTAGATTTGGTAGAGTAACGTAGAGTTTACCCGCGGATTTTTCTGTCGGTAAATTCTTGAGGCTAAATTCTTTTACTTCTAACCAAAATTGTAAATTTTCTCGACGATTGAGACGAATTTCTGATATAATACTGCCCGTGATTTTAATAGAGTTAACCACATTATTTTTTAAAAGATGACTGATATCGTTTGCGCTGGGGTAAGGAGTACGAATTTCTAGATAAACAACGGCAAATATAGCTATTAATCCCCCCATCAGCCAAATTTTTCTAGGGGGACTTTGCCACCAAAAACGACGGATAAAAATCGTGGTTAATAGGGTAATTAGACTAAGAATAACAATTCTAATTACCACTTCTTGCCATCGGTTTAACTGCGGACTAAAATCTACCAGACCTGTAGATAACAATCCCAAAATATAGGCTAAACCGAGAATAACGCTATTAGGGCGATTCATAGAAATTTTTGTCAAACAATTTCAGAATTAGCGAGCATTATTTTTACCTAATATCAGCGAAAATCGAGATTAAAAAGTAACTTAGCATAAACACTATGGGGATCATTAAATGTAGGTAACTTCAATAATTCCTGCTGAAAATTTTGCCATTCCTGCGTCAAAGGGTGATTATTTTTAGTTAGAGGAGGAAGATAGGTTTGCAATAAATTAGAAAAAAGTTCTTCTTGCCAACTTTGCGATCGAGGATATTCTTTAAGACTCCAATCATCTCCTAATTTAGCTGTTTTGGCCGCGTATTGTACTGCCGCTTCTAGGCCACCGATTTGATCAACTAAACCAATTTTAACCGCATCTTTTCCCGTCCAGACGCGACCTTGGGCCACAGTTCTTACCTTATCTGGGGATAATTTTCGCCCCTTGGCTACCGTCTCGATAAATAAATCATAGAACCGATTAACTGCCGCTTGATAAATTTCTAATTCTTGGGTATTTTTCGGTCTGGTAATAGTAGATATATCAGCTAATTGTCCAGTTTTCACCGTATCCCAATCGATGCCATTATTATTAGCAATTTTCTGGATATTTAACAATAATCCAAACACACCGATCGAACCAGTAATCGTATCATTATCGGCAAAAATTCTTTGACCCCCCATGGCGATCCAATAACCCCCAGAAGCAGCCACATCACCCATAGAAATAATTACTGGTTTTTTCGCATCTAAACGCTTAATTTCTCGCAGAATCACCTCAGAAGCGGTGGCACTTCCCCCCGGACTATTAATCCTTAAAACTACCGCTTTCACCTCCTCCTTCCCTTGTAATTTTCGCAGTTCCTTCGCCAATTTATCCCCACCGATTTCGCCTCTATCTCCCTGACCATCCACAATTGTCCCTTCTGCATAAACTATCGCTATTTGATCGCTACTATCTCCCCCCTCATCATCGAGAGAACTAGCATAATTAGCTAAAGAAATTTGCGAAAAAGAGCCAGAGTTTTCCTCCTCATTAGTTTTATTTTTTGCTTCTCCTGTCAACTCCTTTGCTAAAACAATTACTCGATCTAAATGGGCCACTTCATCAACAAAACCCGCCTTTTTCGCTGTGGTTGCTTCCAGAATACCTTGAGTATCAGAAATAGTTTGCACTTGTTGGGGGGGTAAATTGCGACTTTTGGCCACTGTGGCACTATAATTAGACCAAATTGTATCGAGTAGGGTTTGCAGCTGCTGACGATTCTGGACACTTAAATCCTGACGCGTATAGGGTTCCACCGCACCTTTAAAAGAACCCACTTTTACCACTTGCACCCCGACACCATATTTTTCTAGTGCATCGGCAAAAAAGGTTTGTTGACTACTTAAACCATTAATTTCCATTCTCCCCACGGGATTAATAATCACCTTTTCAGCAACGGAAGCGAGATAATATTCCTTTTCCGTCCATTCCACATCGTAGGCGATAATTTTTTTACCCGATTGGCGAAATTTTGCCAAAGCTTGCCGCACTTCCGTCAGGGTAGCATAGCCATATTCACCGACAGTGCCGCGACCGTAGAGTAACAGACCGACAATATTATCATCAAGGGCGGCCTTTTCGATCGCCGCTATCACCTGTCGTAAATTTAAAGTGGTCGTACTCTCACCGGTCAAACTATCGGCTAAACTAGAACTAGGGGGAGCATCGCTGATATTGGTGGCTAAGTTAAAAACTAAGACTGATTTTTCCTTAACTGAGGAGCTATCGCTAGAAATCAGGAAAGAAAGCAGTAAAAATGCTAATCCCCCCACACCTAGGGACGAAAATACCAATAATCCCAATAAAGTTCCCAAGCAACTAGCGAAAGTTTGTTTAAAAAACTGCCCCATCGGTTTTCATCTACTACTAATTTTCCTGTTTCCTATTGTAGGGATTCCCCGCCCAGAAACAACTTTTTTATCTGACTGCCTGACACATCTTGGTGAATCACCGACAGGTTAAGACACGGATGCGAGAGAACCAAATTCGGTCAAAGAAATCTTGTTCAGCTGGCTTGGACGCAAAAACTGGTTCGAGGGATGAAACCTTTATAGAGAAAGACATTCGGCGATTTTTGTCAATTGTTTTCGATCTAAAACGAAAGTGGTCTAGATTTTTTACTTCTATCTTTGACATTTTTCTTGACTTGAATAAGCTGTTCGTAATTTAAATTGCTTGGGCCAGACGAGGCAAGAGGCAACAGTAAAGGGATTGGGGGAGATTCGGCTAATCTAAGAATAAGCGGTTTAAATACGTCTTAGCTTATTTTTTGAGAACTTTTTTAGTTTCTCACTTTTTCTGCCCCAAGAACATAAGTATAAATACTTAAGTTATTTTCATTTTATATGCTACCAGCCATAAGCTGTTGACTATCTAAATTGCTCGTTAAGACTGCAAGGGAGAAGGAGCAGGGAGAGGAAGTTTGAGCATTTGTACTAAAATTTTGAATACGCAGTTTAAATTCAGTACAGCTTACTACAATTTGAAGTGCGGAATGTGGGTTACAAGAGGTCTATTATTGTCGTGCCTCTATCGGCTGAAAATACCCAGAAAAAAACTCTTAAGTTATACTAAAATAATTAATACAGACACACATCTTCCCAGACGGTGAAAAGGAATTATTTACCCTTGAAAACCACAGTTAAAGTCAGCACACAAACCCAATTACCCCTACATCTAGTTATCACCCATCCCCAGTATCGTTTTGTCGATTTATTCGCGGGAATCGGTGGGTTTAGAATCGCTTTGGAGAAATTGGGAGGACGTTGTTTAGGCTATTCAGAAATCGATAAACAGGCAATCCAAGTTTATCAACAAAATTTTCTTAGCTATCTCAACAGCGATGAAATTGCTTTCGGAGATGTGAGTAAAATTAGCAATTTACCCGATAATCTTGATCTTATTGTCGGCGGTGTTCCCTGTCAACCTTGGTCGGTAGCGGGATGTTTACGAGGATTTGATGACCCCCGGGGAAAACTCTGGTTTGATGTGATTAAATTAGTCCAGAAAAGTCAACCAAAAAGCTTTATTTTCGAGAATGTCAGTGGGTTGGCTAGTCCTCGCAATCAGGAGAATTTAGAATTAATTATCGATGAATTAACCAGCGGTGGTTATCAAGTTTACTGGCAGTTATTAAATGCCTACGATTTTGGTTTACCCCAGAATCGCGAGAGAGTTTTTATCGTAGGAATTAGAAAAGATATAGAAAACTATGATCGGTTTAAATTTCCTTTACCTTTGGGTATCCATCCGAAGGTTTTGGATATTTTAGAAGACATCAAGAATATTCAACCGGTTAAGAAAGTCAAGTTATCTGCGGATACTTTATTTAATGGTTTTGTTCCTCCATCGAGAACTCGTTTTCAAAAAGAAGATGAATTAAATGACTTTTTTATTTTTTCTGATTTAAGAAATGGCCACACAACTATTCATTCTTGGGATATTATCAAAACTACGGAACGACAAAAAAGTATCTGTTTAGCTTTGCTGAAATTAAGACGCAGTAAAAAGTATGGCGAAAAAGATGGTCATCCCGTGGCTTTTTCTACTTTTTTGGAAATTATACCCGATCTAAAAATCGAGGAACTAAATCAGCTAGTTTCTCTCGGTATTTGTTGGCAAACGCAGGAGGGTAAGTATGAATTTATTAACTCGAAAAATATGACAGGAATTAACGGCATTTATCGGATTATTTTACCGACGGCCGATATTATTCCTACCCTAACCGCTACGGGTGCTAAAGATTATATTGCTACTATTTCAATTACCGCTACTCATCCCCAAGAATACAAACAATTGTTTTTAAAGAAAATCTATAAACCCAAAAAGTTTCGAGAAATTACTCCCCAAGATGCGCGTAAATTACAAGGATTCCCAGATAATTTTATCTATCATCTACAGCCGGCTATCGCTAAAAAACAATTCGGAAACGCTGTTCCTGTACCAGTGGTGGAGGCAGTAGCAAGAAATTTACTAGAAATAATTTTACCAAATTAATTATCTAGATAATTACGAAACTTTTGTTTATACTTATTGATAAATGCTTTATCTTCTTGAAGATCGATAAAAGCTTCTTTAATTAATGACCAAGTATTGATTTTACCAGAACAAAAATCCCAAAATTCATTTTCAACCCATATATCATGATTTTCCTCTAGAGGATACATTTTATTTCCCTGTGATTCCCACCATGTTTTAGGTAAGAAAGGATTAAAAGGAATAACAATTCTTGTGTGAATACTTGCTAAAGGTTCACGGGACAGCCGATAACAATACCAATCTAACAACTGGTCGCTAAATCTAGAACCATCTCCCCTATTAGGATGTGTAGCTTTTAAATCAAACACATACTCAATATTGTCTTTGATTAAATAAATATCTACTCCATGACCAGAAGGAGGATCGATATAATTGAGGTTATTCCTATTTATTTTCTTAGCTACTACTCTAAGTCTTTCAATGCACTCTGTCATGGATATTTTTTGTTCTTTCGATTTTCTGAGACTTTTTAAATTATCGAGTTCACTTCTTAATTCTTGAGGAAATGGACTAGGTTGTAAAAGTTTTTTATCCTGCTTATATAAAATACGAAATCCATTATCTTTGGCTAAAAAGTTTGCTAATTTCTCCCAGAAAGTAGTTCCCATGCTTGTCGTTAGTCCAGTCATCACAGAACTAATCTGTCTCTCCTCTGGAAATAAATAATCTAAAATATGATGATTCCTAGGCTTGGGTTTTTTAAAATAGTTTTCTATTGAGTTTTTAATTAGCTTTTGAATTTCTATCACTAACTGGCTATTATCCATACTGAATTGCAATTCATCAAATTTATAAATCAGCAAAAAGATCAGTAATAGATATATCAAGTGCCTTGGCTAACTTTTCGATATTTTCTAGAGATACATTACACTTACCAAGTTCGATACTGGAAATATAAGTTCGGTGTAGTTCAGCTTTTTCAGCTAAGATTTCTTGAGATAAGTCAAGTTCCCTTCTGCGTTTTCTGATAGCTTTACCAAAACGATATTTGATATCTAAGGATTCTTTTTGTGCCACAGCTCAATTATGAAGAAAGTTAATGAGGTATTTCTACAGATTATAATTCACATTTTGCAGATTATAATTTACATTTTATCTAAAACATTGCTTCGTTCCTCTGAAAGTACAATTGCTGTTATCGCTTCGACTATCTTTTAACTCTTATTTTCGTAACAACTCGAAAAATGTTTCTTTATCAAGACCAATATCTTGAATCATACCCATGAGAGTACCTTGCTTAATATCTTTTCCTGAATGAATAGGGATCACAACCCTACATCCACCAGTATTTTTGTAAATAGCATGGCTACCTTTTTGACGATCCAAATAAAAGCCCAATTTTTCAATAACTTTAATAAACTCCTTGACTTTAACTGCGGGATACTGACTCATACTAAAATATTTAAAGGCTTAAAAATCAAATCTTCTTTGGGAATGGGTTGATGATCAGCTATCAAACTTTCGAGGTACAATTCCATAGCTTCTGTAATATTGACAATCGTTTCTTCAAAAGTGTCTCCTTGAGAATGACAACCTTTAAGCGCAGGACAAAAAGCGTGATAACCACCGTCTGACTCTTTTTCTAGAATAACGGTGTAGTTATAAATTTGTTTGGTATTATCACTCATAACACTATCAGTTGTGGATTGTAAATTATCCTAGCATAGACTTTTTTTAATGACTTTTCCCAGAGCGATCGATTTTTTGAGAGGATTAACTCCCCAGTTAAACTAGAATAGAAAGATAGGAAAGCGATCGAAATTAGAATGACGACCGAAATTGAAAAAGAACTAGAAACCAGCGAAGCTGTCTTGGAAAAACGGCGAAATTTTGCCATTATCTCCCACCCTGACGCAGGAAAGACCACCCTGACCGAAAAACTGTTACTATACGGGGGTGCAATCCATCAAGCGGGTGCAGTCAAAGCAAGACGCGACCAACGCAAAGCCACCTCCGACTGGATGGAAATGGAAAAACAACGGGGAATTTCGATTACTTCCACGGTTTTACAGTTCGATTATCGTGATTTTCAGATTAATCTCCTCGATACTCCCGGCCACCAAGATTTTAGCGAAGATACCTATCGTACCCTAGCCGCTGCCGATAATGCGGTGATGTTAATCGACGCGGCTAAAGGTTTGGAACCCCAAACCAGAAAACTCTTTGAAGTGTGCAAACTGCGGCAGTTACCCATCTTTACCTTTGTTAACAAAATGGATCGCCCCGGCCGCGAACCTCTGGATTTATTGGACGAAATCGAGCGAGAATTAGGATTACAGACCTATCCCGTCAATTGGCCGATCGGAATTGGCGATCGCTTTCGGGGAGTCTTCGATCGGGCTACCCAGACCATACACCTGTTTGAACGTCGCTCCCACGGCTCTCAGGAGGCGCAGGAAACCGTGATCGAGCTTGGCGACCCCAAAATTGAGGATTATCTCGAAAAAGACCTGTATTACCAGTTAAAAGAGGATATAGAACTGCTCTCGGAATTGGGCACCCAATTGGATTTGCCAGCAGTCCACGCAGGAGAAATGACCCCGATCTTTTTTGGTAGCGCCATGACCAATTTTGGGGTGAAATTATTCCTAGAATCCTTCCTCGACTATGGATTACCCCCCAGAGGACGCAATTCCTCCCTCGGTGTCCTTGATCCCACCTATCCCGATTTCACCGGTTTTGTCTTCAAACTGCAAGCAAACATGGATCCCAAACATCGCGACCGGGTGGCCTTTGTGCGGGTATGTACGGGGAAATTCGAGAAGGATATGGTAGTAAACCACGCTAGAACCGGTAAAACTATCCGTTTATCCCGTCCTCAGAAACTTTTTGCCCAAGATCGCGCAGTTATAGAAGAAGCTTATCCCGGAGATGTGATCGGATTGAATAACCCCGGAGTCTTTGCGATCGGTGATACGATTTATATGGGTAAAAAGCTCGAATACGAAGGGATTCCCTGTTTTTCCCCGGAATTATTCGCCTATCTCAGAAATCCTAACCCTTCCAAGTTCAAACAGTTTCAAAAAGGAGTCTCGGAATTACAGGAAGAAGGGGCCGTACAGATATTATCCTCGATCGATGAATTTAAACGCGACCCGATTTTAGCCGCTGTCGGTCAATTACAGTTTGAAGTGGTGCAATTCCGTCTTTTAAGCGAGTACGGAGCCGAAACTACCCTCGAACCCCTAGCCTATAGTTTAGCCCGTTGGGTAGCCGGGGGTTGGGCCGCTTTAGAAAAAGCAGGTAAACTCTTTAATACTCTAACTGTCAAAGATTACTGGGGCCGTCCCGTCTTATTATTCAAAAATGAGTGGAATTTACAGCAAGTGAAAGAAGATCATCCCTCTTTGCAATTAAACTCGATCGCACCGGTAGGATCGGGAGTAGAACCGCAATCCTAACCATTAATCCTCCAAGACAATTGCCGAACTGGTCAGGACAAGATGGCGACCCCCCAGACAACTAGACTAAAGTAGAAGTGGCAAGAAAGTCTCGATCTTTCCTAACACTTCGGATGTCTCAAAGCACTATCGTTGACGAGTCCCTCACCATTAGAAAAAGTCCTGCTGTCAATTCCCGAATTAATCCCTGTTTAATTCGCTTTTGTTATTTTCTGGGAAATTATCTAGTTTTACCAGCTTTTTTCAGCAAAATAACCGTCACAGGACAGGAAAATATTCCCCTAACGGGGGGTGTCATCCTTGCACCTACCCATCGTTCCCGTTGGGATGCGCTGATTTTACCCTACGCGGTGGGACGCTTAGTTAGTAGACGCGATTTGCGCTTTATGGTTTCCGCTAACGAGATGAAAGGGGTACAAGGTTGGTTTATCCGACGTTTGGGGGGTTTTCCTGTCAATACCGATCACCCCGGTATGGGTAGTCTGGTCCATAGCGTCGAACTGTTGGCTGCGGGGGAAATGGTGGCGATTTTTCCGGAAGGGGGTATCTGTCGCGATCGAGTGGTTCATCCTCTTAAACCGGGGGTAGCGCGGATCGCGTTGGAAGTTAAGACGATGAAATCCGATGCAGATATAAAGATTTTACCAGTAAGCATTAGTTATAATCAGCCTTACCCCGGATGGGGAAGCGAAGCGACAGTAAACATCGGTCAAGGGATTAATGTGCTTGATTATCAACAAAATTCGCTAAAACGGGAAACTGTCCGCTTAACCAAAACCTTGAGCGATCGCTTAAAACTTCTCCACGAGGATCAATCACCTTAATCAGCTGTTGACTATCTACCGCACAAGTGGGATTTCGGGGACGGATTAAAATTATTGTTTTAACTATTTTTCAGCAAAAAAGTGGCTTTTCTGGTTTAAATAAATCATACTAAATCTGGTTATTAGTGCATGAGTAGAAAACGGGTTTCTCCGAGAAACCCGTTTTCTGTGCGTTACTCAACGGATTTAGTATAACATCTTGGTTTTTTCTACTTTTAGCTCCTGAATACTGCCTCGGAAACCCATCAGATCGGTGAAGATGTCCGATTGTTGCAGGGGGTCTAATGATAGAATGGGCATCAGCGAAAGTAGTTTGTGAGCGAAGTGATCCGATGCAGTTCCAAATCCAGCCAGACAGTGAAATTCCCGCCTCTAAGCAATTATTTGACCAAATTCGCTTCGCTATCGCCTCTCGTCAGTATCCACCGGGCCATCGTTTACCTAGCACCCGTCAACTAGCTATGATCACGGGATTACACCGTAATACGATAAGTAAAATTTATCAACAACTGGAAGATGATGGGTTAGTAGAATCCATAGCAGGTTCGGGGATTTATGTCAAGGCTCGCGGGCATGAAAACGATAATTTATTGGGTTCGCCCCTATTGGAACAAAATCCAGAAATAGGCCGACTAATTCGCCAGAGTTTGGCTGGTTTTCTCGCTCAAGGTTTAACTTTAGAGCAAATTCGCGAGTTATTACTGGCGGAAATCGATTGGCGATCGCAGTGTCGTTCTCAAGTTCTTGTCACCATTCCCCGTCACGATTTGGGTGCAGGAAAACTAATGTTGAGAGAATTAGAGCAATCCCTCAAAATTCCCGTCCAATTAGTGGCAATGGAGGATTTAGCCCAAGTTTTAGCCAATACTAAATCTGCCACTGTTGTCACCAGTCGCTATTTTATCAGTGTAGCGGAGGAAATTGCCGCTCCTTTTCACCTACGAGTCATTCCCATCGATATCTACGATTACAGCAAGGAATTGGCATTAATCAAAAAATTACCCACCGATAGCCGTTTGGGAATTGTCAGTATTAGCACCGGTATTATTAAGGTGGCCGAAATTTTAATTCATAGTTTACGGGGCGATGATTTATTAGTTATGTCTGCCCAAATTCATGAAACGGATAAGTTAAAAGTTTTAGCTCGAACTTCCCAGACAATTATCAGTGATCAAGCGAGTTATACTTTAATTAAAAATCTGATTAATGAAGTGCGATCGGATTTAATTCGTCTGCCAGAAATTATCTGTAGTGATAATTATATTGGGGATAAATCAATTCAATTGCTAAGACGAGAATTAGGATTAGGTGGTTAGTTGATAAGCTAGGACACATTTTAACCGCTAAATCTCCCCCAATCCCTTTACTGTTGCCTCTTGCAAGAGAGCCTTATCTCAACAAGCAATTTAAATGCGCGGGCAGCTTAACTTTAAAATTTATTTTATTCTATGGTTACTATTGACAATAACCTAGGGCAAGTCGAGAATAAAAGCGAAAAAAACTTTTAAGAAGTATTAATTTTTTAGTACAATGGCGGAAGAATAGGGACAAGCTCAATTTTTCACTCTTGGACAAGGCTAGATGAAAAGTGCTGACTGTTTAACGGTATCCCCCGGAGAATCGCTTACCGATTGGCAAAAACTGGGATTAGATTTGGTGGCTCGTTGGCAAGGACGAGATGTTATCCTAGCGATCGATCTTACTGGTAGTGTTAACTTTAATGATGAAGGACGCACGCGCCTCGGTCAAATTATTCGCGATAGTTTAAAAAATAACGATTCGGTTTATTTAGTTCCTTTTGCTGATAATGTCCAACCGATTGCAGAACCGATTTTAATTCGCGGAAAGGAAGATATAGATGCGGTTTTAAAAGCGATTCCTTGGCAATCTAGCCAAAGTGCTAAAAATACCGATATTCAACGCGCAGAATGGCACGTTTATCCCCGACTGGCACGCTTAAATCAGTGTCGTTTAACTGCCAATCAAGCTATCAAACCCCAGTCGGTAGTTTGGATTACCGATGCACCCCTTTCTACTGCTGCGGGGATTACTTCACAACAGTGGATAGAAACCCCAAAAAATAGCCCTTTTCGTCTTGCTAATTCTCCCGAAAGTTTGCAAAGACAAAACTGGCTTAATTCCCTACCAATTAATCTAAGAACCCAAGAAATTACTGCCACTAACGGCAATAAATATAAACTATCAGTTGTCGATATTGCTCCCACAGCACAAGAGTTTTGTACTCCCGCACCGGGAGGACAAGAAACCTGTTTGATTAATCCTTATCTCTTGAGTCAGTTATGGTTGCCAGCATTGGCAATTATATTAATGGGAATTGGGGGAATAGTAGCGAGTATTTTTGGGATTCGTCATTGGTTGCGGTTACATACTGCTTGGACTATTAAAGTCCCATCTAATGATGATGACAATGAGACCCAAAAATATATTTTAAAAACATCCGAAAGAATTAACATCGGTGGTGATGAATATCATAAGAATACCATTCCTTGTCCTGGGGGAGAAATTCGCTGCTATTTAGAAAGACGCGGCAATCATTTATATCTGAAACCTACCAAACAAGCAGATATTTTTTATCGAGGTAATCAACTAACTCAGGAGGTGAAAATAGATAAAAATTACTTGAAATTAACTTATCAGCATAACAATCAAGATATCGAACTAGAAATTCAGATTAGCAAAAAATAACTCAGGAGATTTAAACTATGGCTAACAACAGTCAAACCCGCGCTATCAAACGGACAATTATCATCGGATTAGGTGGTACTGGTCGAGATGTGTTAATGAGAATTCGTCGCTTTATTATTGATAAATACGGAAAGTTATCTAACCTACCCGTTGTCAGTTTTGTTCATATTGATACAGACAAAAACGCTTTCAATGGTTCTGGCCTACCCACAGGAAATAGCTATCACGGAGAAGAAATTCTTTTATCAGCTGCTGAAAGAGTATTTATTAATATGAATGCTCAGGATGTTAACAATCTCACCTATGAACTTGAACACAAAACCCTTTTTGAAAGTCCCTTTTCCCATATTGAAAGCTGGTTAGACCCAAGACTAAAAAAACAAATAACTGCCATTGAAAATGGTGCGGGAGGTATTCGTCCCGTTGGTCGTTTAGCTTTCTTCCATAACTATCAAAAAATTCAGGAGGCAATTGAAGCAGCCCAAAAACGAACTTCTGGTCATGAATCCTTTATGTTTAGCGGTAAAGTTAATGGTCAAAGTTTTAATGTCCAAGAGGGTTTAAATGTCTTTGTTGTCGGTTCTTTGTGTGGGGGAACTGGTAGCGGGATTTTCCTCGATGTGGCCTACACTTTGCGTCATATTTTACAACAAACCACCGAATACACATCCTTTGGTTATTTGGTAGTTAGTCCTAAACTTTATGGTGATGGGGCAATTATGAGAGCTAATACCTATGCAGCTTTGAAAGAGTTAGACCATTATACCAATGAAAGTAATTCCTTTCAAGCCTGTTATGATAAACAAAATTTCGTCAACATTAATGAAAAACGTTCTCCTTTTGATTTTGCCTACTTAGTTTCTAATCGCACTGCGGGAGATTACCGGATTGATAACAAAGGTAAATTATGTAACGTCATTGCTTACAAGATTTTCTTGGATTTTGCCGATGAGTTATCTCTTCGCATCAAAAGCAATCGGGATGATTATAAAGACCCGATGATTCGTAAAGATAATCATCCTTTTCAGATGTGTCAAGGTTATATGTCCTTTGGACTAGCGAGGATTTATTTTACTCGCGACCGAATTGTGCAGATTGGTCTCAATCGTTTTAGTCTCAAATTAATTAATTTTTGGTTAGAGGGATATGGTCAAAGTCCCAGTGGACAAGAGTTATTAAGTAAGTTTCTAGCTAATTGGAGTACCCAAGGTAATAAGGATTATTTTACTGCCAGATTGGAAGAAGCAACCCTAGAGAATAATAAAACTTTTTCTAAGACTTTAACCTCTTGGAAAAATTCCCTAGAGGAAGAAATATCTAATAGTCAAGATTTGGAGAATTTACCCCAAACCGTCAAGCAATCCCTAGAAAAAGAGTTTCGCAAAGTACAAGGGGGAGAAACAGATAGCAGTCGCGGAATCTGGTTAACTTTGACCCAACAGACTCAACCCAAGTTAATCGAAAAATTTAAGTCAGATATTGACCAATTTTTGGAGATTCTTCTTAATCCTGATAGCTTAGAATTTTCTTTGGAAAATAGCCTATCTTTTTTGGTCGCTTTACAAGTACAGATTAATACCTACAAGGGGAATCTAGAGGAATTATTTCAAGATAATAAAGGGTTTCATTCCTCGGAAAAAATTGATAACATTTGGCGAAATGTCAAACAAACTCTCGAAGATATAAACGGGAAAAAGTCTGTCATCAAGATTTTCAATAAAAATGCCAATAGCGAG
The DNA here is from genome assembly GCF_020245885.1 of Microcystis sp. M165S2. Taxonomy (NCBI): domain Bacteria; kingdom Bacillati; phylum Cyanobacteriota; class Cyanophyceae; order Chroococcales; family Microcystaceae; genus Microcystis; species Microcystis sp. M165S2. Next base: position 21,904 of record NZ_JADBTZ010000179.1, read on the forward strand.
AAAATTAAAGCTGAGTTAAGACACTACGTTCAAAGCGGACAAAAATTAATTCAGCAGAACTTTAATTTCAGCATCAATGGGGAATCTAGAAAGATTGTCGAAGCGATTCTCAAGCATATTTCCAGTCGAATGATGCAGATACAACAACTGAAAGAAACCCTATATCAGCTAATCACAGAATACGATAAATACGAACAGGAGTTAATGCAGTTAAATCTCGATGAGATGACTGGAGAAGGTATTTTTCCAGAGGAGAATATTGATAACTGTATCCCTGACAGTAACTCCCGAACTCAATACATTTCCGTTAGCCAAAAAGTCACCAATAATTTAGGCTATAATGCTTCCCTATTCAGTTTATTTAGCCAATCTTTTGTTATTGATAATGAAACTCTCAAAGAGACCCTAACAGCAACAATCGAGAAACAGTTTCAATCAGTAAGCACTAATAAAATTGATGCAGTAATTAAGCGATTTATGGGTCAATATCAACCCCATGATTTTCCTGAACGCTTGGGGCAAATTTTGCGAGAAGCTAATTTAATGTTACCGATAAATGTTAATGATGCTTACTATCGCTTGCATACAGATAAAGCATTACTAATTGGGACTAAGGATGATAATTCACCCACCATGCAAAGATTCATGAAGACTCTCGAATCTGATTTAAATATTAATCGGGGTACTTCTTTTGAATCAATTCAAACGGACGAAGAAATCCTAATCACCTACGAATTTGGTGGGTTTCCCCTAAGAATCATTACTGATTTATCTGGGTTACAAAAAATCTATCAAGACCAAAAGAAAATCAGCATTTTACACAATGATTACAGGATAGATTTTGCTGATATTATCCCACCACCTGCCAAATTAATTGAGGAATTAGAGTTTATTTTCTATCCCGCAATTGCTCTAGGTTTACTAGAATATTATCAGGAAGATGATACTTATCAATTAGTCATCGAAGGCGATTTATTTAACAATAAGTCCATCATTGACATTAGTGGTAATTGGCGACTTGCTTTAGAACAATTTGCTTCTCGTAATGACATGATTAATGCTTTGCAGATACTGCTTAATCAGGCAAAAAATGAGATTTTGGCTAATCCTCCTCTATTATTTACTAACGAGGGTGATTATTTCCAGAACATCAGCTATTTTGTCAACAATGTCAAAAATTTACCCTCCTATCACCCTAATTATCGCTACAAAGATAAGGTAGCTGGACAAGATGGAAATACTCGACAGGAGGCAAAAGAAGGAATTATCACCCGTTTTGTTAATCAACTAAAAATGGAACTAGAAAAACGTGCTGCTGAACAGAAAAAACTCGAAAAACAACAGCAAAAGCAACAAACTTTATTGGGAACAAACAATAACAGTAGTCAACCCAGTTTACCCGCAGAAGTTAGCACTGCTGATGAATGGTAAAATTTATCAATCTTAATAATGTTTCCCCAGCTATCTGAGGAAACATTCACCCCCAACTCTCTCTATCAACCACAATTCGAGGTATCCAATAACTATCATGGCATTACTTAACCTTTTTCCTCCCTATCTGATTGTTTTAACTCTAGTCTTGGTTATTTTTCCCACCGTCTTAACTCTGGGAATCCGGATTACTCTCTATAAACATCTCCACGAGTCAACTGTAAAAGTCAAGCGCTTAATTCGCGGAGAAAGTCGCGGGGTTCAACCTAAAATTATTTCTAATCTAGAGAATAGATTTAAGATAGCCAGTAGTCAACTAGATGATGTTAATACCGCAGCTTTGGTGGATGGTTTATACCATGAAGAAAAATTTACTTTCATGTCTAAATCTCTCAGTTGCGAGAAATGGGATTATTTTGTAAGAGTGTTACCCAATCTCCTCCTCGCTTTTGGTTTGTTGGGAACTTTCCTGGGAATTACTCTCAATCTGACGGGAATCAGCACACTTATCGATATCAATAATGTCGATGTGCAAGGTTTGGGAGAAAAGCTCAAAACTCCCCTAGAAAGTATGGGTATTGCTTTTATCACTAGCTTAATTGGTTTAGCTTGTAGTTCTTTACTGACTGTGATTAACTTAATCTTTAATACCAACCTTGCTAAAGTAAATCTAATTAGTTCCCTAGAAGACTATTTAGATAACATCTTGCAGCCGACTGTAGAAGGGAATAGTCGCTTGAATAAAGCGGTTGATAGCATGGTGGAGAAACAGCAAGCATTTCTGACTAACTTTCATAATGAGGTGACGAGAGTATTAGAATCTTCTTTAAGAGAAGTTGCTAAAGAAATTGCTGAACGTAATCAGGAAACTGCTAAATTAGTCACCCAGGTTTGTGAAAGATTAACTGAAACCGCAGGAACTTTATCTACCGGTGCATCGACTTTTCAGCGTTCAGCTTTTGAACTTAACGAGCAAGTACCAATTATCACGCAAGCAAACCGAGAGTTTACACAATCCTCTCAGGAACTAAAAAATAGTGTGCTGCTTTTTAAACAAGCATCAGAGTTAATTGAAAAAAGTAACTTCTCTGGTAATATCGAAAGGTTTACCGCTAGTTTAGCAGAAACTCAAGCGAGATTTACTCAATCCACTGCACTACTAGAGCAGAATATCGGGGAGATTATCAGCAGTAATAAAAGAGCTAACGATTTAGCAGAACAAGTGTATTTAAATGTCCAAGAATCTTCTCAAAAATTACAGGATAGTGCGCTAGGTTTTCTGGAAGCTTCCGAAAAAATCGAAAGTAGTCACTTTGCTGATAAGTTAGTGCAAGCAACCGCAGATTTAATGACTGCTCATCAACAGTTCGCTAATTCTACTACAGATTTAAACCAATCAACTCAATCTCTAGCTTCTTTAACTCAAGACTTCCACCGTTCAATGACAACTATGGTTGAGTTGGGAATAAAAATTACTGACTTGAATCAAAAATCTGAGACAATCCTAGAACAGAATCAGCAACGCTTAGTCACTGAACAAGAAAAGTTATCTAACATTCAGGGAGAATTAGTAAAATTAATCGAAACCGTGAAAACCTATCAAGATAGTTTTAACTCCGAGTCGAAACAATTAGGAAACCAACTTATCAATAGTCTCGATGAAAGACTCTCCCAAACCTCTGATAAAATCCTCACTGCTTCCCATGGGATTGAGCGCTCTAGTAATAATCTCGATGTGACTAATGCTAACTTGTCTCAGTTAATTGATACAGTGACAGAGCAAGTTACTCAAGTCTCTGAGACAATCCTAGAACAGAATCAGCAACGCTTAGTCACTGAACAAGAAAAGTTATCCAACATTCAGGGAGAATTAGTAAAATTAATCGAAACTGTGAAAACCTATCAAGACAGTTTTAACTCCGAGTCGAAACAATTAGGAAACCAGCTTATCAATAGTCTCGATGAAAGACTCTCCCAAACCTCCGATAAAATCCTCACTGCTTCTCATGGTATTGAGCGCTCTAGTAATAATCTCGATGTGACTAATGCTAACTTGTCTCAGTTAATTGATACAGTGACAGAGCAAGGGGAGCATCTCACTTATGCAATGAGTATTAATACTTATAGATGTCAACAACTAGAAAATCTTCAACTTGATCACAAAGAGAAATGAGATTATAATAGTTATAACTGACAATTCAGAATATATCTCGATGGGAGGAATAAT